>NZ_JBQLZL010000004.1:52106-111515 GCF_052168255.1 Almyronema sp.
GCCGTCAGATATTCTTGAAACGTCAAATGCGAAAACGAATAAACCTCTCTCGCCCGCTCGACTAAAATTCCTTGCTGTACTTCAATTTCTCGCAGAATTTTTCCCGTCTCTAAATTAGGCGCATTGGCATTATCGGCTTGAAAATTTCGGATTTGATCTAAAATATCTTGCTTAGGGAAGAAAAGCTGATCGTCCACAAAGCTGGTGTAGGCAATTTCTGCTAACAGCTCTAGTTCTAAGTCAGCCCCAAACTGTTGATAAATCGGTTCATTGTGTAATCGCTTTTCTGCTGCCCATTTCCGCAACAGCACGTCTAAGGCTCCGCCATAAACTTGATGTCGCTTTTTAGGTAAATCCTGAAGCTCATCGTAAATTACACACAGCAAAGTCAGCAGCAGCGGCGTTTGGGCAAGTTCCTTGGCTGCTTTGTAATCGGCGCTGCTAAGCAACTGCCAGCAGCGCTCTGCTGTGTGTGTTTCTAGGTCACGCAGTTTTTGAAACCAGTTGTAAATAAACCGTTCAATCTGGGCATCTTCAAACGCCGCCATGGCCACATCGTTAAACCGCCTAAAGCCACCAAAGGTATACGCCGCCACCCGGCACGAAGCGATAAAGCGGTTTTTACTGTAGCAATCTACAAGATTTTCAATTTCGGTAATGGCCTGATTAAAAGCCTCCGTTGGCATTTCGTCTAAGCCATCTAACAAAACCAGCAGCTTGCCGCTTTTCAAAAACAGCTTCGTAAATTCCTGTGCCTGCGGGAAGCCGCACAGCTCAAACTCATTTGCAATAAAGTCTTTAATCTTTAGTGCTTTAGAGTCGAACTGCCGCAGCTCTAGCATGACTGGAATGCATTCATGCCCGTAATAGCGTTCTTGAGGTTCCAGTAAGCTATCCGGCGCTTGCGACGCAAAGTTCACAATGGCATGGCGTCGCAGCGCTTCTAGCCCCATCTTCCTCAAAAAAGTTGACTTGCCCACCCCCGGCCCACCCAGCACCATCAAATAGGGCTGCTCGTTAGCAACTTCAATCCCCTGCTTTTTCTTCGCTTTGTGGAAGTCAAAACCGCGCCTGCCGCTCTCGCGAAACAAGTCTTGTAACGACGCCGTAGATTCGTAATAGCGCAGTGCCGATCGCGGTAGCAGTTGTACAGCCGTATAAATCTCATCCAGCTTTACCGGCTTATCCATGCCCACACAGGCCACCTTCAAAATGCCGTGGCGATCAGCGTAGCGCTGCACATACTTTTGCACCGCCCGGTTAAAGTTGTGCTTTTTCAGTAGATCAAAATCGGCTTTCTCAAGTAATTCGCCGCCTTTCTCTCTCATCACCTGGCCAATCAAGCCAGTTAGCCCAGCCGTAGCAGCACCAATCAGCGGCTCAAATCCAGTCATAAGGGGTGAGATTAAGACAGATTGCCCACAGTATAGCGCTGCCAGTGCCGCCGCCTTTTTTTTGGGCACCTTAGAAACAAGGTAGCGCCCAGTTTTGTTTTTGTTCCCTATTTTGTTGCTATGGACTGCTTAGCCCTGGTTACCAGTGTCGTTAGCCAGATTTCAGACCCTGCGTTTGTGCAAACGACTCAGCACCAATGGCTTTTCGTCAACGATGCCTTCTGCAAGCTAGCGGGTTATGCCGCCGCCGATTTGCTCAAACAGCCTCAGTCTATCTGGCCAGATGACGCTAGCCACACGTTGCAAACGGCTATTTCGCACCTGCAAGCAACGCAGACGGCTTCAGTCGTTTCTTTGCCCATGCAACTGGCTCAGGGGCAGCAACCCGTGACGGTGCAACTGTCATTGTTGCCTCAAGCATCTACCCCGCTGATTTTGGGGCTGATCAAACCAATCGAGCCGCCCGCTTTGCCAACGCTAAACCAGGGGCAGCCATCGCTAGAGCAGTTGCAACTGTTGGTGAAACAAGCCCCTGTAGCGATCGCCATGTTAGACACCGACATGCGCTATCTCATCACCAGTCAGCGCTGGTTAGAAGACTATGGTTTAAGCGATCGCGACCTGACAGGCCAGTCTCATTACGACGTTTTTCCTACCATCCCCGATCGCTGGAAAGCAGTTCACCAACGCTGTCTTGCCGGAGCCGTAGAGTCTTGCGAAGAAGACCCTTTTTTCCGTGAAAATGGCAAAACCGACTGGATAAAGTGGGAAGTTCGCCCCTGGTACAACGCGGCTGGGCAGATTGGCGGCGTGGTGATGCTGACGGAAATCATTACAGGGCGCAAGCAAGCCGAAATGGGTTTGCTCCAGTTCAACCTACAGCTAGAAAACAAAGTTTCTCAGCGCACGGCAGAACTAACCGCCGCCAACGAAATGCTGCTTTGCGAAGTTCGCCAGCGCAAGCAAAACGAAGACTGCTTTCAGCTTTTAGCCGAGCGCACCGGGCAGCTCATTTACGACTACGACCTGACAACGGGCGGCATTACCTGGGCTGGGGCAATTCAAAAAATTACAGGTTGCCCCCCGCAAGAATTTCAGGCGGTAGATATTGCCACTTGGGAAGCCCGAATTCACCCCGACGATCGCCAGCAGGCTTTGGCTTTGCTCGATCAGGCAATGCAAAATAAAGCCAAATACCAGGTAGAGTATCGCTTTTGCCAAAAAGACGGCACCTACATCTACATCGAAGACAGCGGCATTTTTCTCACCGATGAGGCCAATGAAGTTCATCGCATGTTGGGGACGATGAACAACATCAGCGATCGCAAGCAGGCCGAAATTAAACTCCAAAATTCTGAGCAACTGCTACGAACGGTGATGAATACCTTACCGCAGTCGATCTTTTGGAAAGACTGCGATTCTGTGTACTTGGGGTGTAACCGCAGCTTTGCTCAAGATGCCGGATTGATGGATCCGAACTCGGTGGTGGGCAAAACTGACTACGACCTACCCTGGACTCAGGAAGAAGCAGACGCCTTTCGCATCTGCGATCGCCGGGTAATTAAGACCAACCAACCCGAACTACAAATTATTGAGCCGCAAAGGCAAGCCGATGGCAAACAAGCCTGGCTCATTACCAACAAAGTGCCGCTCCACGACGCCAACGGCAACACAATTGGCATTTTAGGCACCTACGAAGACATTACTGCCCGCAAAGCAATAGAAACTGCCCTGCGCGATCGCGAACAGTTTTTGCGTAGCGTCTACGAAGGTTCCGAAAACCCAATTTTCGTCGTCGATGTGCTCGAAAACGGTAAGCTGCGATTTGTTGACATCAACCCAGCCGCTGAACGAGCGCTGCAAATCAGCCGTGATCAGCTCAAACAGCGATCGCCGCGCCCTCAAATACAACCGCACTATCAACGCTGTCTGGTGCTAGGACAAGCCGTCAGCTACGAAGAGTGCCTCACCCTCCACGGCGAAAAAACCTGGTGGTTCACCACCCTCAACCCGCTCAAAGACGAAGCCAACCAGGTATACCGCATCGTCGGCACCACCCTCAACATTACCGATCGACAAAAAATTGAAGAAGCCCTACGCCAAAGCGAACAGCGCTTTCGCGACGTTAGCGAAGCCGCAGGTGAGTACCTGTGGGAGATCAGCGCTGACGGCATCTACACCTTTGTAACCGACAAAGCCAAAGCCGTGAAAGGCTATGCTGCCAGCGAACTTCTGGGTCATTCTCTGTTTGATTTTATGCCGCTAGAAGATGTGGCAACCGTCAAAACCCTGTTAGCCCAAGCCTCTGAGCAAAAAAGCAGCTTTACCCTAGAACATCGCAACCTAGCCCCTAACGGCGAAATTGTCTGGGAGCGCGTTAGCGGCTTACCTCTGCTCAATCAATCGGGTCAGTTTATTGGTTTTCGCGGAGCCGGACTCAGCATCACAGAGCGTAAGCGCACAGAACAAGCCTTGCAAGAGCAGGCTCAATTATCCGAATTCAGAGCCGAAATTGACTCAATTCTGGCTCGGGAAGAACAGCTCAAAACCATGTTGCAGCGCTGTTGTGAAGTGATCGTTCAGCGCTTGGCGGCTGCCTTTGCCCGCCTGTGGACGCTCAATCCTGAAGATAACGTTTTGGAACTGCAAGCCAGTGCTGGCTGGTATACCCACCTCGATGGCGGTCACAGTCGCATTCCCGTGGGGCAATTCAAAATTGGTTTGATTGCGGCTGAACGCCGACCGCACCTAACCAACGATGTTTTAAGCGATCCGCATGTAAGTGATAAAGCCTGGGCTAAACGCACCGGGATGGTTGCCTTTGCAGGCTACCCGCTGATTGTAGAAGATGAGCTGTTAGGTGTTGTCGCCGTTTTTGCTCAGCATCCGCTAAGCAACTCAGTCTTAGAAATTCTCTCTTTCATCGTCACTGAACTGGCGCTAGGCATTAAGCGAAAGCAAGCCGAGCGTTCTTTAGTGCAGTCGGAAGCGCGATTTAGACAGCAAACTCAAGAGTTAGAGCAGACAGTTTTAGAATTGCAGCGCACACAAATGCAGCTCATTCAAAGCGAGAAGATGTCTAGCTTAGGAGAACTGGTGGCTGGGCTAGCCCACGAAATCAACAACCCGGTGAGCTTTATCTTTGGTAATTTGGTTCATGCCAAAGGGTATGCTCACGATTTGCTGCGATTGGTTCAGCTTTATCAAACTCACTACCCCAACCCAGCAGCGGCTATTCAGCAAGAAATCGCAACCATTGAGCTTGACTTTTTAGTGCAGGATCTCCCCAAGCTGCTCAGTTCCATGGAAATAGGGGCTAAGCGGATTCAGCAAATTGTTCAGTCTTTGCGAATTTTTTCCCGCATGGACGAAGCTGAAGTCAAAACCGTGGATATTCACGAAGGTATTGACAGCACCTTGATGATTTTGCAAAATCGCCTGCGAGAACAGGCTCATCGCTGCGCTATTGAGGTGATTAAACGCTACGATGCGCTGCCGACGGTTGAATGCTATCCAGGGCAGCTCAACCAAGTCTTTATGAATTTACTCAGCAATGCGATCGATGCTTTAGAAGAGGCTTGGCAGCAGAGCCAATCTGCTGCTGCTCAAGCCGTTTCCTATCGCCCTACGATAGAAATTTGCACTGAGCTAACCCGCGATCAATACGTCGTAATTGATGTGATTGACAATGGCGCTGGCATTTCGGAAACCGTACAGCAGCGCATTTTTAATCCCTTTTTTACAACCAAATCAGTAGGCAAAGGAACGGGGATGGGCTTATCTATTAGCTACCAAATTATTACCGAAAAACATGGTGGCAGCCTAACCTGTGCCTCTACCCTGGGCAAGGGAACCCGCTTTTCGATTCAAATTCCCCTTTCGCAGACCGTTTCTTACCCACTAAAAAGTAGCTAAGACTTTGTGGACTTTGCCGTCTTTAGCTGCAGCGAAAATTCGCTCTGCTGCCGTCAGCCTGCCAAAACAACAAGTTAAGGACTGGCTAGCTGTCGCTGAACTTTGTCAGCTTTGAGCATGTGATAAGTGATCATAAGCTGAGTCAGGGCTAAGGGGTAGCTTTGCAACGTTTCGCCTGTGGTACCCACAACTTTGCCAATATTTTGGTTGCCCTCTAAGCTACAAAACTGCCCTAGATAAGGAATTTCGTTGCACAAAACCCGCTCTAATTCTTGAACTTGTTCGGCTGTAGCATGACCGTCAATTTCTAAAACATCAACGGGTTTGCCCATGTCGCGATCTAAGCCTAGTCGCACAGCATCTCCCAGGTGGTTTCCCTGGTCGTTGAGGATATGGGTAAAGTCAGGATGGGGAATGGTTGGCCGTAAAACCAGCCGCACATTTAAGAGCAAATCGTCTTGACCTTGATCGTCATCAGGGGGATAAAAGCTCACAATCACATCTGACCATTTGCGCTGGGGACGAATAAACGCTTCTGAGTCTGGTTCTCGCTGCTCTAGCTGAACTCTGACTTGGTCTTCGGTGTAGCCGCGCTTGCGCGTATCGCGCTTGATTTTCCAGTTGTAGCGTAACGTTTCGGGGGGAGCCAGATAGACCTTAACGTCATAGTATTCACGGGCGATCGCTGTAGAGTAGCCCAAAAGCCCTTCTACAATCACAAATTTTTTAGGCTTGATATATTCTGGCGGATCAAACTTACCCGTGCTGTGATTATAAATAGGCTTGAGAATAGATTCACCTTCTCGCAGCAGCTTCAAATGTTGCTGAATGATATCAATGTAGTTGCAGTCGGGATGAAGCGCTGAAATCCCCATTTCCTTCCGCTGCTGGCGATCGTAGCGATGATAATCATCTGTGCAAATAGCGGTTACCTGATCTTCTCCCAAAATCTGGGCAATGCCTCGCGTTAGCGTAGTTTTACCGGCAGCACTATCTCCTACGATACCCAGAATAATGGGACGACTCATAGTTCCTCCGAGGCAAGTGAATAAGAGCAAGCAAACAAACTGGTCTAATTGTAGAGATGAACGGGACGAGTCTCAAGATTTTCTTAATCTCTGCCGCTGCGACTGGGAGCAATATCCACCTCGCTCTGCTTGCTTTGGCGCATAAATTCCGCCCTACTTTGAACAGGTTGAGTCTGAATCTCCTGACTTTTAACGAGGTATGGACATGAAATGGTTATTGCAAGGGCAACGGCTTATCCGCCATTGGCTCATCGGTTTAAGAAAGTTATGCAATCGCCTCTGTTTTCGCCTTGGCATTGGCAAAAGAAGTGATATAGTACAAAAGTATTACTGGGGACAAACTTACCCAAACCACCCAAGGGGGAGACCCATGACCACAGCTACTCAGTCTAAAGTGACAGCTAAACGTCGGACAGCGGCCAAAACGCCGGAAGTCCCGGCTCAACCAACCAACTTAACTGTCATGCGTACACTCGCGCTAGACGCTGGTAACTATGACCTCAAATTTTTTGATGGTGTCAGCCATCCTAAAGCGATTCGTTCGGTACGCTATCAGTTACCTCAGGGTCGGGATGCTGTTCGCTACTCAGAAGCTTCACCCTTAATTGAGCTAGCCGACGGTACTCGCCATCATTTTGGTGCCCAAGCTTACAAATATCGGCGGCAGCAACAAACGGTCATTGAAAACAAAGTTGAGTTGGCTCGGCTGCACCTCTATGCCTGTCTTGAGCCGATTAACGGTTCGTTGTCAGAGTTTCCGCTAACGCTCTATCTTTCTACCCCTGAACCTGCTAAGCATGCTACGGCTCTAACAGAGCAACTTCTAGGTCGGCACGAGTTTAATCGCAATGGACTCGATTTTCGTATCGAGGTTGAGTCCGTTGTGGTTGAAAGAGAAGGGATGGGGGCTTATTACGCCGCCAAACATCAGGGGTTGATTCCTGATAGTGGTTATACCATCGTGATCGATATTGGTGGTGGCACCTGGCTAACCCGTCTGGTGGATGCCGAAGGGGAAGTCATCGACGAGAACGTAATGAACCGGGGAGGAACCTACGAGCTGGCTACAGCGATTAGTTTCGATCGCCGCTTGACTAATGACCTGGGCACCACGGCAGATCCGAGCGTGGTAATGGACGGCTTTCGGGGTCATCACGTTTATGCCGACACGGGGCTAACGTGGGCGGAATGGCTAGACGAATATCTAGATCCCTGGTTTAAGGGTATTTTTCAAACGGTCAAAGCGCAGTACACCCCCTACATGCCTCGGGTGACACGGTTTTTGGTGACAGGTGGTGGTTCTCACTTGATTGCTCATCGATTGGAAGGCCGTAAGCTTTTTGCGGTGATGGCAGAACCCCAGTTTGCCAATGTTCGCGGCTTGTTTTCACTTTCGACGGATACGCAGCTATGCATGACAACAAAGTAAGACTTAGTCCAGATGTACTCGATAAGGCTCAGCAAATTGCCGATGCCTGGGGCTTAAAAAATGCCAGGGCTGCGGTTGAAGCCGTCTTTCGTAAATATTCAGATGAATATTTGCACGGCAGGCTGCGATCGCCTGAAGGGTTTTCACCCTTAGCGCCGACCTCTATGCCTTCTTTATCGTCGGCCAATGCAGAAGCCAATTGTGAAGCTCTAGATGCTTTAGATGATTTGCTAGCCCTTTAAAGCTGACTGGTTAATCGTAACTACTCTTAATCAAACGGCGCAGTCTACTCGCTGCGCCGTTTGGTTTATTCAGCTATTGAGCAGGATTGCTAAACCGAACTGAGAACTTTATCTTCTTCAGAAAGTTCAGGATTAGCTTCTGGCGTGTCGGCTTCCGAAGGGGGCACAATTTGCCAGAACTGGGGCAGATAGTCTGACCAATGGGCTAGAATCTGCGATGCTTTGGGGCTACCTGTACGCTCAGCATGGGCTTGAATCAAAGACTTGAGCTGTTGTTCACCCGCAGCCGTCAGAACTCGCTGCACTTTGACAATTTCCGGGTTTACCTTAGTGGGGAAGCCGCCTTCTTCGTCTAGAAAATAGGCTAGTCCACCTGTCATACCCGCCCCAACGTTGCGACCAACTCGGCCTAGCACCACAACGGTTCCCCCGGTCATATACTCACAGCAGTGATCGCCTGCCCCTTCAATGACGGCTTGACCTTTGGAGTTGCGCACTGCAAAGCGTTCGCCTGCTTGCCCAAGCGCAAACAGCGTGCCCCCGGTTGAACCATACAAACACGTATTGCCAACAATGACATTTTGCGAGGGATCGTAGGCGATGTCAGGCATCGGTTTGATGATAATTTCTCCCCCGTGCATGCCTTTGCCCACATAGTCGTTGGCTTCGCCTTGCAGGGTTAAAATCATCCCTGGTAGGTTGAAGGCTCCAAAGCTTTGCCCTGCACTGCCTTCAAAGTTCAGATTGAGCTGACCTTCAAAGCCAGAGTTGCCGTACTTTTCGGCAATAACGCCGGCGATTCGAGCGCCTATGGTGCGATCGGTGTTAATTACGGCGACGGTTTTGCTGGCGCTACCCTGACTTTGAATCGCCTGCTGAATAGCTTCATCGGCCAAAAGCTCATCATCTAGAACAGAACCGTTACCGTGAATGTCGCCATGCTGTAGCCAACTGCGATCGCTGCGCGTATCGGGCAGGCTAGTTAAACAGGTGAGATCTAGCGCCTTGGTCTTGGTGAGTTTGACATCTTGGCGGGGTAGCAGTAAATCAGCACGACCGACAATGTCTTCAAGCTGACGGTAGCCAAGTTTAGCTAGCAGCGATCGCACTTCTTGAGCCACAAAGTAGAAGAAGTTGACCACATGCTCTGGAATTCCGGTAAAACGCTTGCGCAATTCTTCTTTTTGAGAAGCGACACCTACCGGGCAGTTGTTGGTGTGGCAAACGCGCGCCATAATGCAGCCTTCTGCAATCATGGCAATTGAACCAAAGCCAAATTCTTCGGCTCCCATCAACGCCCCCATCACCACATCCCAACCCGTCTTCAGCCCACCGTCTACGCGCAAAGTAACGCGATCGCGGAGCTGATTCAGCAGCAGCACCCGATGAACTTCTGTAAGTCCTAGCTCCCAAGGGGCACCTGCGTGCTTAATAGAACTAAGGGGTGAGGCTCCTGTGCCGCCATCGTGACCCGAAATTTGAATCACGTCCGCATTGGCTTTAGCCACGCCAGCCGCAACGGTACCAATGCCAATCTCGGCCACCAGTTTGACTGAAACCCCGGCTTTCGGATTGATCTGGTGCAGATCGAAAATGAGCTGTGCCAAATCTTCAATTGAATAGATGTCGTGGTGAGGCGGCGGCGAAATCAGCGGCACCCCTGCCTTAGAACGGCGCAGCATAGCAATATAGGCGCTGACCTTTTTACCCGGTAGCTGCCCTCCCTCTCCTGGCTTTGCCCCCTGTGCCATTTTGATCTCAATTTGCTGAGCATGCATCAGGTACTCAGGGGTGACGCCAAAGCGACCAGAGGCGACTTGCTTAATAGCTGAGCTAGCCGTATCGCCGTTGCGTAGCCCTTTGAGGTGAGGAAAAGTTGACGAGTTGCCGCTAGCATCTACGTCTGCTAAAACCTTGAATCGCACCGGATCTTCTCCGCCTTCGCCAGAGTTGGATTTGCCGTTGATCCGGTTCATGGCGATCGCCAAAACCTCATGGGCTTCTCGCGACAAGGCACCTAACGACATCCCCCCGGTACAGAAGCGCTCCATAATTCGCTCGGCACTTTCAACTTCTGCCAGCGGAATCGACTCGCGATCGCTTTGAAAATCAAGCAAATCGCGCAGGGCTGTCGGAGGACGATTAGCCAGTTGCGCTTTATAAATGGCGTAGTGATCTGGCTGCTGGGTTTCGAGCGCTTTGTGCAACAGCTTGGTCATTGCTGGGTTATTCATGTGGTACTCGCCCTTGGGTCGAGCTTGAATAAAGCCCATGTTTTCCAGCCGCTTGCTGGTTAGTTCCGGGAAGGCGCGCTGGTGGAAAGCAATGGTTTCTTGAGCCAAATCAGCCACGCTCAAGCCACCTAAGCGAGAAGTGGTACCGCGAAAGGCCAGCTCAATCAAGTCAGCGCCCAGACCAATGGCTTCAAAAATCTGTGCCCCTTGGTAGCTGGCCAGCAGCGAAATGCCCATTTTAGAAAGAATTTTGAGCAATCCCGCTTCCACCGACTTACGGTAGTTAGCTTGTGCGCCGTTGAGGGTGGTGACTGGCAATTTCTCCGTTTCCATCAGCTTTTGCGTGCGGCTATCGGCCCACCAGTGCCGTACGCTTTCTAGCGCCAGGTAAGGACAAACTGCACTGGCACCATAACCCAGAAGACACGCAAAGTGATGCGTACTCCAACACTGAGCCGTATCGACCACGAGGGAGGTTTTCATCCGCAATCCTTGACGGATCAGGTGATGATGTACCGCACCGACCGCTAGCAGTGGCGGCATATACGTTTGCTCAGCCGTGATCTGAACCGCTTCCCCGGTAGCGCCAACGCGATCGCTCAGAACTAAAATTTCTTTGCCTGCGGTGACGGCTGCTTCTGCCTGTTGACAGAGGGCAGCGATCGCCTCGGTTAAACCGTCTGGCCCTTTTGCCAAATTGTAAATAGTTGAAAGCGTAGCGTTGTCAAAGCCAGCGTGCCGAATTTGCTCCAACTCATTTTCATTGATGACGGGCGACTCCAGCTTGAGTAGCCGTGTATGTTCAGGGGTTGCTTCTAGCAGGTTACGGCGCTCTCCTAGCTGCGTTACCAAAGACATCACTAAGCGTTCTCGCAGTGGGTCAATCGGAGGATTGGTAACCTGGGCGAAGCGTTGCTTGAAGTAGTCGTAGAGTAAATGAGGTCGCTCAGAGAGAACTGAAAGCGGAATGTCATCCCCCATACAAAAGGTCGGCTCTTTGCCCTGAGCGGCCATGTCCTGAATGATCATTTCCAGGTCTTCGGCAGTGTAGCCAAAAGCAGTTTGCTGGGCTAAGATTTGCGAGTCGTCTAGCAGATTCTGCTCGCTAAAAAGCTGGGGTTGAATGTCTTGGCGATGTTTTTTAATCCATTCACCGTAGGGTTGCTGCTGAGCGACCCGTTGCTTAATAGCCCAGTTGTGCAGAATTTCATGACTTTCCAGGTCAACGGCAATCATTTGCCCTGGGCCTAACCGCCCCTTCTCTAAAATTTCCTCGGTAGGAATATCGACGACACCCGCTTCCGAAGAAACAATAATGTAGCCGCTCTTGGTCACTAGGTAGCGGGCTGGGCGTAAACCATTGCGATCGAGGGCGGCTCCAATTTGTTTGCCGTCACTAAAGACAACCAAAGCAGGGCCATCCCAGGGTTCTTGAATGCCGCTGTAATATTCGTAAAAATCAACAATCTCAGGATGGTTAACCAGGTCTGGCTGATTCATGTAAGCCTCTGGCACCATCATCATCAGCGCTTGCAGCGGGCTACGGCCTGAATGCACCAGCAACTCCATCACGTTGTCTAAATTGGCTGAGTCGCTGTTATCAGCATTGACCGTGGGTTTCAGGTCTTGTAAGCGATCGCCCCAAACTGGGTGCGACAAGTCTGCCTCCCGCGCTTTCATCCAGTTGAGGTTGCCGATGAGCGTGTTGATCTCGCCGTTGTGGCCAATCAGGCGCATGGGGTGGGCTAACGGCCACTTCGGCATGGTGTTGGTGCTAAAGCGACGGTGATAGACCGCAAACGGACTGATGTAATCATCGTTCTGCAAATCTTGGTAAAACAAACCCAAAACTGCAGAGCGAACCATGCCTTTATAAACAATGGTGCGGTTTGATAGAGAACAAACGTAAACGTCTTGCAGGGCTTGCGCTACTTCTGGCGATCGCGCTGTAGATTCTTGCGTGAGCCGCTTGCTTACCCGCCGCCGCAGTAGGTAAAGCTGACGCTCTAACTCGGCCCCCGTTACTTGCTCAGCAAAAAGTAAAACTTGCTCTATATGGGGTTGATGCTTACGGGCTTCAAGACCCAAGACCTCAGGCTGTACGGGAACGGTTCGCCATCCCAGTACCCGCATTTTTAACTCATCTGCCACCTGGGCAAAAGTGTCGTGAACTAGGCTCACCGCCTCATCGCTTTGGGGCAAAAATACCATGCCTACGCCAATCTGCTCAGGCTGAAACTGCTCAGAACAACCCTGAGATTCAGCCCAGGTTTGCAGCAACTGCCAGGGAATCGCTGTCATCACCCCGGCTCCGTCTCCAGAGTCTTGATCTGCACAACAGCCGCCCCGATGCTCCATGCAGTCTAAAGCCGTGAGCGCTTGCTTGATCAAGCCATGACTCGCTCGACCATATTGATCAGCGACAAAGCCAACCCCGCAGGCGTCTCGCTCTTCAACTAGCCACCGAGGCCCCCAAGACCTTACCAGCGCTCTTTGATCGGCTAATTGATTGTCGTTTGCATGCATGTTATCCATGAGGCGATACATCTCGAATGGTCTACAAGTGAACGGCTGTTGGGCATTCCATCAGTGACGGAAAATCGGCTTGAGAAACTTTGGTGAGTCACTCAGCTCTAAGACTTGGGTTGGGGTGAGCCAACCTAATTTGCGTTGGCTCTGTAATCATAATAAATGTTTAACATTTTAAGATTGTCAAGCTTAGCAAACAACTGTTTGCGGTTACGCTTTTCGCCCTTCAAATGTTCGGTTTTACGGTGAGCCAGCTCTATTTGTAGGCCACAGAGATAGCTGGCTTGCGACCAGTTTTGCTAATGACAAGTAATCAAAAGCTAGAGCTTGTCAAGTCATCTGTCGGCACCAAAACCTACCAAAGACTCAGCCGCCTGATCGCTCAAAAGCGGCAAAAGCCATCATCTTTGAGCGCAAAAGAGTTCTGGCGACGGCTCCCTAGCTTTGACAAATTCAAACCGCTTTTAGGCAAGAAGGCTCGTTTTATCACTTAACTGCTCTGCGTTTTCTCCCCGTCTGCAATCAGTTCTTCCTTAGAAAATTTCATTGTTTTGAAAGCAAAGTCGCTATCAGCCAGAGTTGCTAATTTTAACAGCTAAATTTGCTAATTTTTGTATTGTTTTTAGCAAACAAATCTAGCAAGTCTTTTACAGAAGGACTGGGCTTACCTGAGCAATTTGACCCGTTATTCAAGCAACTCGCCAGGTCGCTGAGGAACTTGCCCCCTTTCACCGTTCATAAAACTTGAAGAAACGGTAACTGATCCTGCCAGCGCCCAGTTGTCTCTGTACTTATCAGAACGGTCGGTCTGTAAACTGAGTATAGCGTTTCTCAAGCCGCCCTATGAATCTTTTGAGATCCCAGCCCAGGAGTTGAATTGCTAAATCAGAAAGGGTTTGTTGCCACTGGTATGGCTGCGATCGCACCGCTGATCGCTTTGACTTTGGTAGCGATACCGTCACCCGCTCGATCAGCCGGGGGCGGTGAAGGCTTTTATTCCATGTCGTCTCAAGTCAGTCGGCCAACCACCGCAATGACGACATTTTTTCAAGCGATCGCAGCGGAGCCGGAAACGGCAACCTGGGAAGTTAGCGCTACGGGTGAACAAGTTTCGCTCAATGGCCGATTGCTGGCTCTGCCCTGGCAAATGCGCAATCAGCAAATTGGGCTATCCGATATTAGCCTGTTGCAACAGATGGGCTTTCATTTACTAGATACGCCAAACCCCAGCCAGCAACCTGTCCATTGGTTCTCTACCGAGTCTGCCCCCGTTGTGCTGGGGGCATGGGGCGATCGCCAGTTTCGCTATCTGGATATTGCCTCCTTAGCGGCTACTTATGGCTGGCAACTACAACCGTCGGGCAATATCTTACAAATCAAAACGCCTATTGGATCGGTTTCGGGCATTCGCAGCGGTCAGCAGCCACGAAGCGATCGCATTGTTTTAGACCTGTCACAACCTGTCACAACTCAGCTAACTCAAAGCCCAGGCACATTTAACCTCACCGTGGATGCCACAACCCCGGCGGTAACCCTGGCTGAGTTCAATCGTCGTTCGTCGTCTAGCCAAATTCAGATCACTTCTACTACCCAGCAAACTGTTTTGCAAGGCTCAATCAATAGCGATCGCCAAGTCAGAGTTTGGTCACTTTCAAACCCTGACCGTTTGGTCATCGATATTCGTGCCGACTCTTTGGTGCCTCAAAACATTCAATGGGCGGCTGGGCTAGGCTGGCATCAGCAATACATTTCAGTTTCCGGCCAAACCTTTCCGGTTTACTGGCTTGCGGTTGACCCCACAGACCCTCAGCTCAAGTTACGGCCTATCTGGAGCGATTCAGTTACTGTTGTTGGCACCACACCTTTAACAACGATGGCGCGTCGTTGGCAAGCCGCCGCCGCTATTAACGCTGGCTTTTTTAACCGCAACAATCGCCTACCGCTGGGGGCGATTCGTAGCGATGGCCGCTGGATATCGGGGCCAATTTTGGGGCGCGGTGCAGTGGGTTGGACGGATGCAGGCGAAGTTTTAATCGATCGGCTGGCTCTGCGCCAAACCCTGGTGACTGCGGCTGGCGAGTCTATTGCCGTACAGGGGATTAACACAGGCTATGTGCAGGCCGGGGTTGGCTTGTATAGCGCCGATTGGGGAGCCGCTTATACGCCCATTACAGGTAGCGAAACCCTGGCACGCGTAGAATCAGGTGCAGTTGTAGGCCAGGTTGCAGCTAGCCCAGATTCCACCACAATGATTCCGCTATCTGGTTTTTTGTTAGCCGTGCGCACCCACTTAGCGATCGCCAGTCAGTTAACCCCCGGTACGCAGCTTACCCTCGAAACTGAAGTGATTCCTGCTGCCTTTAGCGATACACCTTATGTAGCTAGCGGTGGGCCGTTGCTACTCAGTCGAGGAACCAATGTGCTAAACCCCCAGGCTGAAAGCTTTAGCGCTGCCTTTGGTGGGCAAGCCGCTCCCCGCAGTGCTATTGGCCGAACTGCGACCGGGCAAGTTCTATTGGCTGCCGTTCATGTAGGGGCGCAGGGGCGAGGGCCAACGCTAGCAGAACTGAGTGTGATTATGGAGCAATTAGGGTGTGTAGATGCGCTGAACTTAGACGGGGGAAGTTCAGCTAGCCTCTATCTGGGTGGAACGTTAATCAATCGCCCTCCCCAAAGCGCCGCTCGCATTAATAATGCCATCGGAATCTTTTTACAGCCTTAGACGTCAGGGTTCAAAGCTAGCTGGGGTGCGGTTGCAAATTTGTCGGCGATCGCAACTTCATAAAATTTCGGTTCACACCAAAGCAACTGGATAAAGAATTAGTGTAGATGGCTGCTTTTTACAGTCAATTACCTGCGCTCGGCAATTAGGGTTGTTATAGTTGCCTCCAGTGGGCGTCTTTTCGAGTCAGCGCACCTACTGCTCGCTTGAAGATTTTAAAGTAGCCAAAGCAAACTGAAGCAAGCAGAAAACAATAACGGTTGGGGAATACTAACGGTTAAGGATATCGGTAACGGTTAAGACGATCGGTTGTACGGTTTCAGGTTCATCTTTAAAGAGTATTGGTTCAAGGAGAGGTTCAGTGGTTCAGACTAAAGAGCTTGCACAACCCAGCACATTACCGTCACCTGCGTCTAACACAGGCAAAGGGGTCGCAGCGACAGAACTAAGACCTTGGGGTTCTTTTACTGTCTTAGAGGAAGCGCGGGGCTATAAAATTAAGCGCATTGAAGTTAAGCCTGGGCATCGCCTTAGCTTGCAAATGCATCATCATCGCAGTGAACACTGGATTGTGGTCTCTGGCACTGCAAAAGTCACCTGCGGTAGCGAAGAAATTCTATTGTGCAGCAATCAATCGACTTATGTTCCCCCGTGTACGCTGCACCGCTTGGAAAATTCCGGTGTCATTCCCCTCATTTTGATTGAAGTGCAGAACGGCGAGTACTTAGGGGAAGACGATATTGTTCGCTTCCAAGACGACTACGCCCGGGCAGAATCGACCAAATAACACTTCGCTTTCGGTGAATCTGGTGAATCTTAAGTAAGAGAGTTCTGTTTCAAGAAGTTTTAGAGACGGCCAGTTTGGCGAAGAGGGTTATCTCTTCGCCTTTTGTTATTTTGGTTATTCCAGGCTGATGTTAACGTTGTTTTGAGAATACAAAAAAGTAGACCTCTCATTCCATGATTCATCTAAGTCCTGCCGCTGCCAAAGAAATCAGCCGCTTGCGCTCTCAATCTCATCTTCTAGATGCTAGTTGCCGAGTTGGGTTCGAACCAGGCGGATGTTCTCAGTGGTACTACACGCTGGATTTTAGTCAAGCTGCCGCGATCGCTGAGGAAGACGTTGTCTATGTCGTCCACAACATCAAACTCGTTGTCAATACTCAGCACCTGGGTTATTTAGAAGGTTTGGTAATTGACTACTCAGAAGACTTGATGGGTGGTGGCTTTCGATTCCACAATCCCAATGCGGCTGAACATTGTGGTTGCGGCCATTCTTTCTCAATGGGCGTGGTTGGCTAAAGCTGTGCCACGGAAAAGCGACTTTATTCGCAAAAACTGCTTTCCCAATTGAAGACGGCTGCTGCAAATCAATATTGACAATTTGATTTCCAAAAAGGTACTATTAGAGCTTGTGAAAACTTAAGCCGAAAGAGTACTTCATTCTCGCGATTTATGCCCACGATTCAACAGCTGATTCGCAGCGAACGTCAAAAAGCTAAGAAAAAGACTAAATCCCCAGCTCTCAAAAGCTGTCCGCAACGTCGGGGGGTTTGTACCCGAGTTTATACCACTACACCGAAGAAACCTAATTCAGCCCTTCGCAAAGTTGCCAGGGTGCGTCTGACTTCTGGATTTGAGGTCACTGCTTACATTCCAGGAATTGGGCACAACTTGCAGGAACACTCTGTCGTTATGATTCGAGGGGGTCGAGTTAAAGACCTTCCTGGGGTTCGCTATCACATCATTCGCGGTACGCTCGACACAGCGGGTGTGAAAGATAGAAAGCAAGGACGCTCGAAATACGGGGCTAAGAAGCCTAAATAGAGTGAAAAGAGTGAAAGCGATCGCTGATGCGTGATTTCTCAAACGCTGGAGTTTGCCAAAAATAGCTGACTAGACCAGTCCAAAACGTTGAGAAGGGTTGAAGTCGATGCCAAAATCGGCACGACCGCAGATGGATGAAGAGTTCTTTCGGTTTTGGGTCGATTAAGGGTTTACTTTCCAGGTTTTAGCACTTTTGCTTCAGCCTTTCTTATTGTCTGAGAAGAATTTGTTGCTTTTAAGGTTGTTTTATGTCTCGTCGTTCCACGGCCCAGAAACGTCCCGTTCCCCCCGATCCGGTTTATAACAGCCGCTTAGTTAGTATGATGGCGCGCCGAGTCATGCGTAGTGGTAAAAAGTCGCTTGCTAATCGTCTGATTTACAATGCCTTTAAAGTCATTGAAGACAGAACAAACGGCGACCCCCTAGAAGTGTTCGAAACGGCTGTCAGAAATACTACGCCTCTAGTAGAGGTTAAAGCCCGTCGAGTCGGCGGAGCCACGTATCAGGTACCGATGGAAGTTCGCCCCGAAAGAGGCACAGCCTTGGCGCTGAGATGGCTGACCCAGTTTTCTCGTCAGCGCTCTGGTCGTAGTATGGCTACCAAGCTGGCCAACGAACTGATGGATGCGGCTAACGAAACCGGAAGTGCTGTTCGCAAACGGGAAGAAACGCACCGTATGGCTGAAGCCAACAAAGCATTTGCACACTATCGCTACTAAGCCAGAACGTTGTTGCAACTAGATTCCAGCGTATAGAATCTTAAACAAAGGTCGCAGATCATGAATGCTTGTTCTGCGACGAGGTATCAAGGAGGTAGCTGTGGCACGTAAGACCCCACTTGAGCGAGTCAGAAATATTGGCATTGCCGCGCATATTGACGCTGGCAAGACCACCACAACAGAGCGAATTCTGTTTTACTCCGGCATCATTCATAAAATCGGTGAAGTGCATGAAGGCAGTGCGGTCACCGATTGGATGGAGCAGGAACGCGAACGGGGAATTACGATTACGGCTGCTGCGATTAGCACGAGCTGGAAAGATCATCAGATCAACATCATCGACACACCTGGGCACGTAGATTTCACCATAGAGGTGGAGCGTTCTATGCGGGTATTAGATGGTGTGATCACGGTGCTTTGCTCAGTGGGTGGTGTCCAGCCACAAACAGAAACGGTTTGGCGTCAGGCAGATCGTTACAAAGTTCCTCGGATCATCTTTGTCAACAAGATGGATCGGACTGGTGCGAACTTTCTCAAAGTTTACGATCAGGTACGCGATCGTCTACGGGCCAATGCGGTGCCGATTCAGCTCCCCATTGGCAGTGAAGATAACTTCCGAGGAGTCGTTGATTTGGTTCGGATGCGAGCTCGAATCTACAACGACGATTTGGGGGTTGATATGGAAGAAACTGAGATTCCAAGTGAAGTTAAAGCGCAAGCTGAAGAGTTTCGCAAGCTGCTGGTAGAGGCAGTTTCTGAGACAAACGACGACTTGATGATGAAGTACCTTGAGGAAGAAGCCCTAACCGAAACAGAGATTGTTTCTGCACTGCGGCAAGGAACCCTCAAGGGGACTATCGTCCCCATGTTGTGTGGCTCTGCCTTTAAGAACAAAGGCGTGCAGTTGCTGCTAGACGCTGTGGTTGACTATCTGCCTGCTCCTACAGAAGTTCCTCCCATTCAGGGCATTTTGCCTAATGGAGAAACAGCTGTGCGGCATGCCGACGATGATGAACCGTTAGCTGCACTCGCCTTTAAAGTTATGTCTGACCCCTATGGTCGGCTAACTTTTGTTAGGGTTTACTCAGGGATCTTGACCAAAGGGAGCTACGTCTACAACGCTACCAAAGGGCAGAAAGAGCGAATTTCTCGCCTAATTGTCCTCAAAGCAGATGAACGTATTGAAGTAGACGAATTACGTTCTGGTGATTTAGGAGCTGCTTTAGGCTTAAAAGTCACAACCACAGGGGACACCATTTCCAGTGAAAGTAATCCTGTTGTTTTAGAGTCGCTATATATTCCTGAGCCTGTAATTTCTGTGGCGATTGAGCCAAAAACCAAGCAGGATATGGAAAAGCTGTCTAAGGCTCTACAAGCTTTATCCGACGAAGATCCTACCTTCCGCGTCAGTATTGATCCAGAAACCAACCAAACGGTTATTGCCGGAATGGGTGAGTTGCATCTGGAAATTTTGGTGGATCGGATGTTGCGGGAGTTTAAGGTCGAGGCTAACATTGGGGCTCCTCAAGTTGCCTATCGAGAAACTATTCGCAAGTCAGTGAAAACGGAAGGTAAGTTTGTTCGGCAAAGCGGAGGTAAAGGGCAGTATGGTCATGTCGTGATCGAGCTAGAGCCAAGTGATCCTGGCAGTGGTTTCGAGTTTGTCTCTAAAATTGTGGGTGGTGTCATTCCCAAAGAGTACATTGCTCCTGTTGAGCAGGGCATGAAAGAGGCTTGTGAATCTGGTATCCTAGCTGGGTATCCAGTGATCGATTTAAAGGCCACTCTTGTGGATGGGTCATACCACGAAGTAGATTCTTCCGAGATGGCTTTTAAGATAGCTGGCTCTATGGCTATTAAGGATGCCGTCATCAAGGCCAATCCTGTTCTCCTTGAGCCTAAGATGAAGGTTGAGGTTGAAGTTCCTGAAGAATTTTTGGGAGACGTTATGGGCGACCTTAACTCTCGTCGAGGCCAAATCGAGGGCATGGGCTCTGAAGAAGGTCTCGCCAAGGTCACCGCCAAGGTTCCTCTGGCTGAGATGTTTGGTTATGCTACCGACATCCGCTCTAAGACGCAGGGTCGCGGCATATTTTCAATGGAGTTCAGTAGTTACGACGAAGTACCGCGTAACGTCGCTGAAGTAATTATCGCTAAAAGTAAAGGGAACGCATAGATAGGTAGGGATACGTACACTCATGGCACGCGCAAAGTTTGAAAGAACCAAACCTCATGTCAACATCGGCACCATTGGTCACGTTGACCACGGTAAGACAACGCTAACAGCTGCTATTACAATGGCTTTAGCGGCTGCTGGGGGTGCAAAAGCTCGTAAGTATGACGAGATTGATGCTGCACCTGAAGAAAAGGCTCGGGGTATTACGATCAATACCGCTCACGTTGAGTATGAGACTGAAAGTCGTCACTACGCTCACGTAGACTGTCCGGGTCACGCAGATTACGTTAAAAACATGATCACGGGTGCGGCCCAGATGGACGGTGCCATTCTGGTCGTTTCTGCAGCCGATGGCCCAATGCCCCAAACGCGGGAACACATTCTTTTAGCCAAGCAGGTAGGTGTACCTAGCATCGTCGTTTTCCTGAATAAGCAAGATCAGGTAGATGACGAAGAATTGCTAGAACTCGTTGAACTTGAGGTTCGCGAGTTGCTAAGCTCTTATGACTTTCCCGGAGACGACATCCCGATTACGGCAGGTTCAGCTTTAATGGCTGTCGAAGCGCTCACCAGCGATCCCAAGATTAGCCGAGGCGACAACGAGTGGGTAGACAAGGTTTTGTCTTTAATGGATCAAGTAGATGATTACATTCCCACGCCTGAGCGCGATATCGACAAGCCTTTCTTGATGGCGGTTGAGGATGTCTTTTCCATCACAGGTCGGGGTACGGTTGCCACAGGCCGGATTGAGCGCGGTAAGGTCAAAGTAGGCGAAACGGTTGAGCTAGTCGGCATTCGTGATACTCGCAGCACGACGGTAACGGGTGTTGAGATGTTCCAGAAAGTTCTGGATGAAGGTCAGGCGGGTGACAACGTAGGCGTGCTTTTGCGAGGGATTCAAAAAGCTGATATCGAGCGCGGTATGGTGTTAGCCAAGCCTGGTAGCATTACGCCTCACACTAAGTTTGAATCTGAAGTTTACATTCTCAAAAAAGAGGAAGGGGGTCGTCATACGCCTTTCTTCCCTGGCTATAAGCCTCAGTTTTATGTGCGAACGACTGATGTAACGGGCAAAATTGAAAGCTTTACTGCTGATGATGGCAGTACGGCTGAGATGGTTATGCCCGGCGATCGCATCAAAATGAATGTAGAGCTGATCAACCCAGTTGCCATTGAGCAGGGCATGCGCTTTGCTATCCGCGAAGGTGGCCGTACGGTAGGGGCTGGTGTTGTTTCTAAAATCGTTGAGTAATCTCGTTTGAGATTCTCTTTGAGGAAGTAGCGTGCTTGAGCGCGTTACTTCCTTTCTTTCTGTGGGTAGAGGCTTTTTTACTTGAGACCCCTCAAGCAGGCTTGAGCCACCTCTGCTCTTCCTCTGAACCTTGATAACTGAAAAACGGTAGCGCAATGGCAACGATTCAACAGCAAAAAATTCGTATTCGGCTCAAAGCTTTTGATCAGCGTTTGCTGGACACTTCTTGCGAAAAAATTGTCGATACGGCCAATCGAACCAATGCAACTGCAATTGGCCCCATCCCATTACCCACTAAGCGACGAATCTATTGTGTGTTGCGATCGCCCCACGTAGACAAAGATTCTCGTGAACACTTTGAGACTCGCACTCATCGTCGAATTATTGACATTTACCAGCCCTCTTCTAAAACCATTGACGCGTTGATGAAGCTTGACTTACCTGCTGGTGTCGATATTGAGGTGAAGCTTTAAGGTTATCGGCCACATCTCAACAGCATAGAAAGGGCTAGCGTTCTGTCTACCCATGGCGGATAGAACACTAGCTCAAGTACAAGCAGAAGACCGTAGAAAAGTAGCGAGAAGCTGGATTTAAGCGGCTACTCAATAGATTTTAAAAAGTTGGATCTAGCTGTGGCAAAAAGCAAAAGACAGAATGAAAGGTTTTCTGTTGGTAGCTTTCAGCAGCTATAACCGTCTCAACCTAGTGACAATAGCTATATTTGCTTTAGAAAGCTCTTTAGATCGCCCAAGGTGTATTTATAAGCCTACAGGTTTAGATAAAAGCGGCGTACTCTTTACAGGCAGTGGTTCATCTACCCGTTTGCCTGATTCCGAGTCTCTGAAATAGATACGATAAAATATATAGGGTACAACCCACCCAGACCTGCAGAGAAACTGGCTTACCCAGACTTTTTTGACATCGTTTAGAGCACTGCTTTTTAGCCTTTAAAGCCAATAATGACATCTTCATCCTCGATCGCTGTTCGAGAACTTCCTCTCTTCCCGCTTCCTGACTTAGTTCTTTTTCCGGGTCGCCGCCTTCCTCTTCACGTCTTTGAATTTCGGTATCGTATCATGATGAATACGATTTTACAGGGAGATCGCCGCTTCGGAGTTTTGATGATTGATCCGGCCACCGGGCAACCTGCTAAAGTGGGTTGCTGTGCGGAAATCGTTCACTATCAGCGATTGCCAGATGACCGGATGAAAATTTTAACCATTGGCCAGCAGCGATTTCGAGTTTTAGACTATGTTCGCGAGAAGCCTTATCGGGTTGGTTTAGTTGAGTGGATAGAAGATCAGCCGTCTCAAAAAGATCTTTACCCGCTGGCTTCTGAAGTTGATCAGCTGCTGAGAGATGTCGTTCATCTGTCTGCCAAACTAACTAGCCAGGAAATTGAGTTACCCGATAGTATTCCAGAACTGCCTTTAGAGCTATCTTACTGGGTCGCAGGCAATCTTTACGGTGTTGCTAGTGAGCAACAGTCTCTCTTAGAAATGCAAGATACAGCCGGACGTTTGGAGCGAGAAGTTGAAATTTTGACTTCAACTCGCAATCATTTAGCGGCTCGAACAGCGCTAAAGGATGTGCTGGAATGAGGCAGCAAATAGTTTGCTTAACCTTAAAGCTGCTTATTCCAATTTTGGCGTAATTTCGGACTCACTGATTTGCAAGGTGGCGTAGCTGCCAAAAATTTTAAGCGTTTCAGTACATCCTTTCAAATCTTCTAAAGCTTGCTGAACTTTTGATGGGCTGGCGTCTACTTCTAAGTCCGCAAAGAAGACATAGTCTCCTAGCGATCGCTTACTTGGACGAGACTCAATTCGACTTAGGTTGATATTTTGACTGGCAAAAATTTGCAAGGCTTTAAGCAAGGCACCAGGGGCATTAACGGGTAAGCTGAAAGCGATTGAGGTATGGGTGCCTTGTTGTGAGCTAGCTAACCCTACGACCCAAAACTTAGTACAGTTATCAGCATGATCGTTAATGGGACAGGCTAAAACTGGCAAATTATAGAGCTGGGCTGCCCAGCGAGACGCGATCGCTGCTGCCTGTAAATCTGATGAAATATGCTGCAACGCATCTACAGTTGAACGCGTGGGTATGAGCTGCGCCTGGGGTAAATATTGATCGAGCCAGCCCTGACACTGTCCTAAAGCCTGAGGATGTGAATAGACTTTTTGAATGAGAGAAAAGTCTGAAGTTTTAGAAAGACAAGCATTGAGGATAGGCAAGACGAGCGCCTTTTGAATATTTAAGCCATCGAGTTGCCAAAGGCTGTCTAGGGTAGCTGTCACCCCACCTTCAATCGAATTTTCGACCGGTACAACTGCCAAATGAGTCTCTGCCATCGCTGTAGCTTTAATTGCTTGCGTAATGCTGGGGTAAGATCGCAAGCTAGCAGATAGATTTTGAGTTTGCTTGAGCCAGTTAGCATAAGCTAGAGCGGCTGCTTCTGAATAGGTGCCTTGAGGGCCTAAGTGGGCAATAACAAGAGGCATATCAAGAGACATATATTAATAACTGCTGTAAGAAGTGCTTAGCTACTTAAGCAAGCATAATGCGATAATTTAAAAAATAAGCAAGATAGCTTTCAAAAGGTTTGAGCAAAGTTAAATTAAAACTTTTTATTAGCTTAACCTGACGCTGACTTATCCCCTGGTTGAAAATGCTCCAGTTCTCGGCTGCGCAGTCGGTTAACATTACGGTTCCTCAAAAGACGATCGCGATTGAGCGCTATTTGCAAAAGCCTCAGCGGCTTGTATACGCTCTGATGAACCCTGACCAGGTTGAAAGCTTGGCTTTTGATCGATTTCGCTTAAGCCTGCAGCCGTTTAAGTTTTTTGTGCTGAGGATTCAGCCTGTGGTTGATTTGGAAGTTCTCGTCAGCGATACAGGCAACGTGAGATTGCGTTCTGTAGGCTGTGAAATTCAAGGCAGCCAATATATTAGCCAGAGATTTGATCTCAATCTTCAAGGATGGCTAGAACCTCGCTCTACCGATGCCGCAACCTATTTAGTCGGTCAAGCTAACCTAACAGTTGCAGTTGAGCTACCGCCAGCGCTACGCCTGACGCCCAAACCCCTCGTTGAGTCTGCTGGTAGTCGCTTATTGCGCGGCATTTTAGCAACTATCAAACAGCGCTTGATTCAACAGTTATTAGTAGACTATGAAAAGTGGGTAGATTCAAAGCTTGCGGCTGAGGCTTATTCCGAAGCTAGCTAAAGCCCTGTTTGTAGCCGCTAGGTTGATGGGTGAATACTAGGCGCGCCGCGTACCTCCTCTGCTGCAAGGCTTTATTAGGGTTGAGAGATGCTGTTGTTGCTTTGCAGGCCAAGGCGAAACGATTGGCGGTGTTGACGGCTGGGGCCAATTTTGAGTAAGGCGGCTCGGTGTTGATGACTGCCGTAACCTTTGTTAGATTTTAGCTCATAGCCGGGATAGCGCTGATCAAGGCGTATGATTAGCTGATCTCGCCAAACCTTGGCAACAATACTGGCTGCAGCGATCGCCACTGATCGCTGATCGCCTTTGATCCAAGTTTCTTGGGCAAAAGGTAGGTTGGGGATAGCCTGATTGCCATCAATGAGACAAAGCTGTGGCGATGGCGTTAGCTTCAAAATAGCTCGTTTCATCGCCAGCAGCGTAGCCTGCAATATATTCAACCGATCAATTTCGTAAACGGTGCTAAAACCAATTTTGCAATCAGTCGCAGTTGCCAAAATTAATTGAGCTAACTGCGATCGCCGCTGCGGTGAGAGACGCTTGCTATCTTGAACACCTGCCTCACTGAGAGCTTGCAAACTGTCTTTAGGTAAAATCACTGCCGCTGCTACTACAGGCCCAAATAAGGCACCCCGACCGACTTCATCAACGCCTGCAATTTGAGAAGTCGATAGGTCGTTTGGAGCCTCAAACGGAGCCATTATTGGCTTAGTTAGCTTCAGCGGTAGCTGTTTCGGCTGAAGAGCGTCGCCGCCGTCGCCGTCGTACAATCCCGTTTTCGTTTTCACTGTCATTATCTTCAGTCCCTGTTGCGCTGACAGGCATTTCTGCTTCTGCCTCTTCCTCGTCAGCAACTTGTGTGGCGAGGATAGGCTCAGACTCAGCGCTAGCAACGACACTCTTTTTAGGAGCCGCTACGCTTTTGGGCATGTCTATCGGTTCTTTGAGTTTAGGTTCTGAAGTGGTTGCTCTTTCACCGGGTAAGACAACCGAAATAATAGCAGAGCGAGGATCTTTAATGTCTTGGTTAGCTAAAACCAAAGGCGAGATGCCCATCATTGCGTAAACTTTTTGCTCCTCTGGCGTCATTTCAACCGAAATGACCTCGGCAGGTTGTTTACGCTCGTGGCGACCGTTACTTTTGGTTTTGCTAGGCTTGCTCGATTCTGCGAGTTCTGGCTGCTCATCGATATTTTTGTTTTCAACTGGCTCAACCTCGCGCTCCGACTCGCGGGCGTTGCGATTAGGCAGGCTGTCCGCAGGCCGCCGCCGCCGCCGATGACGATTGTTGCCTTTTGTTCCCCCCTTTTCTTGATAGCTAGGATGATTCATCAGCTCTAGCTCTTGCAGGTCTGCGTGAGGCTCCAAATCATCAGCCCTACTATCTAGCTTGGGAGCTGGTAAGGTAGCGGTACTGCTTTGCACCGAAGGTACGCTTTTGTACTCTCTAGAAGTTTCTGCGACTTCTGGATTAGCGCTGTGTTTTTCTTTTTCACCTGGCAAATGAACTAAGTGGCCGAGTCCATCACAGGTGGGGCAAGGTCTGCTAAAAAGCTCGTAAATGTTTTGACCCTGGCGTTTACGGGTCAGTTCTACTAAGCCTAGTTCAGAGAGTTGCGAAATCTGAGGTCTGGCCTTATCAGCTCGCAGCGCTTTGCTAAAGTGTTCTAGCACCTGTAGCTGATCGCGCCGAGAATCCATGTCAATGAAATCTACAATGATGACGCCTGCCACGTTTCTAAGGCGTAGCTGACGAGCAATTTCGGCGGCAGCTTCACAGTTAGTCCACAAAACGGTTTCGCGAGCGGTGGCTGAGCGGGTAAAGGAGCCGGAGTTGACATCAACAACGGTTAAAGCTTCAGTCGGCTCAATGATAATGTAACCACCTGAGGGCAGATCAACTCTGGGTTTTAAGGCTTCTCGAATAGCGGCGTTAACTCGAAAATACTCTAAAATTGGGATGCGATCGCGGTGGTGGTCAATCAAGACCCCCTGCGGTGATTTGCCGGCATTCCAGTTGGCGAGGTGCTGCTTAACTCGCTTCAGTCCTGTATGGGAGTCAGTGACAATCCGGTTAACATCTGTGCTAAACACATCCCGGAGCACTCGCTGAATAAAGTCATCGTCACGGTTGAGTAAGGCGGGCGGACGGCTAGAGAGGGCTTCTTGCTGGATACTCTCCCATTGCCGCTGCAGAAATTCTAAATCTTCAATAATGGCTTCTTCAGCCACACCTTCAGCCTCGGTTCTGACCAATAAACCCATGCCAGCGGGCTTGATCAAAATAGCGAGTGCCCTGAGCCGATGCCGCTCATTTTCGTTACGGATGCGACGGGATAAGTTAACACCCCGACCAAAAGGCATAAGAACCAAATAGCGACCTGGTAAGGTAATGTTGCCCGTCAGCCGAGGCCCTTTGTTGCCTGTCGGCTCTTTCATTACTTGAACCAGTACCTTTTGCTGGGGGGCAACCAGCTCAGTAATAGAGCCTGCTGAGCGTTTTAGTCGCAAAGGGCCTAAATCGGTGACATGCATAAAGCCGTTACGCTCACTGTCGCCGATATTGACAAAAGCAGCGTCAATTCCTGGCAAAACATTCTCAACAGTACCTAAATAGATATCGCTGACTTGATGGCTACCAGTTGCAACAATCAGTTCTTGAATCTGATCTTCTGAAAATACAGCAGCAATTCGATGCTGCTCAGCAATAATAATTTGCTTTGGCATTCAATTTCCTCAAATACTGTCACCAGCTACGGCATTAGTAAAGTTCCTTGCAACGGATTGACTGGTGTATGACTAAAAATACGGGTTGATCGAGGGTAGGAGGACTTTAAAGCAGCTCCTACAAAATGGCCTGAAGCGATCGCAGAAAGAGATCTACGAAGAATCAGGTCTGCACTAGTAAACTCAGCCAGAAGGACATCCAGTCCGCAAAGAGAAGGCACGATTGCTACATGCAAAATCCAAAAAGGTTAAACTAATGCCAAAATTTAACAAAACTCTGACAGAAGACCTCAGATACGAGTGCTCTTCACTTCCCAGTCACTAGTCGCAGGGTATCAAAGCTATATCTAAGCGTTAGCTTCTGTTGAAATGAATTATAACGCTAGAGCAGCCCTAAAGTCATAGGACTGGCTTTTTTCTAGCATAATTTGCCTGAAAATGCACGCCTAATTTTAGAAGCGAACGGCGAGGGGCAATCTTTAAGATTTGAAACAACAGTCGAACCGCGATCGGGATAGTGAGTCTTTAGGGGGGTACCGCAGCCTGCAAGACCCCTATCCCAACAGGTTCAAGACGTTAGCTATGAAACAGCAACGGTTGGCTGTGGCTGGTCTAACTTGTTGATGCTGTCAGCAGGTTGCTGTAAAAGAAAAACTACCAGCGGATAGCGTTTGGGCAACTCTCGCTTGAGGAAGCGCCGCAGTTCTCCTTCCAGCCTATACTGTAGCTCCTGCCAATCTACATGAGGCAGGCCGTTTTGCGAAGGACTTGAAACTGCTGCCCAACTCTCTCTTAAAGCCGTTTCAATCAAACGATGGATAGACTGCCCAAGCCGTTCTGGATCGGTGGAGTTGGCTACACCCCGTAGATGCACCGCTGGTTTAGCAATTAGCTCCCCGTTCCAATTGACTGCCGCCGCCACGCTCACCATGCCATCAGCAGCCAGTTGTTGCCGCTCTTTGAGCACGTCTCGATCAACTAAGCCATTACGGGACGAGTCAACTAGCTCAATGCCTGAAGGTACCTGACCAACAATTTGAATATGGTCTTGCGCAATCTCAACAATATCACCGTTGTTGATAATCACCATATTCTCTGCCGGAATGCCCATACTCTGAGCAGTTTCAGCATGCTTGACTAGCATCCGGTGTTCACCATGTACCGGAAGAAAAAACTTAGGCCGCGTTAGCGCCAACATCAGCTTTTGATCTTCTTGAGCACCATGGCCGGATACATGAATACCCTTGTCTTTGCCGTAGACGACTTTTGCGCCTTGCATCATCAGTTTGTCAATGGTACTGACAACGGCAATGGTATTGCCAGGAATGGGGTTAGCCGAAAAGACGACCGTATCCCCTTGTTTGACTTTAATCTGACGGTGAGAACCGTTGGCAATCCGAGTTAAGGCTGCCATGGGTTCTCCTTGAGAACCTGTTGTCAGAATCAGCACTTTATGATCAGGCCATTGGCTAAGCGATTTGAGCGGTTGGAACAAATCATCTTCACACTTGATATAGCCTAAAGCGCGGGCATGGGCAATCACATTGAGCATTGAGCGACCCACCACAAAAACTGCCCTGTCGTGCTTCTTAGCCAGATCCAAGATCATGTTGACCCGGTGCACCGAGGAGGCAAAAGTGGTCACTAAGAGGCGACCATCCGCTTGGGCAAAGGTGCGATCTAGGTTGGGATAAACTGATCGTTCTGAAGGCGTATGGCCGGGTACTTCGGCATTGGTAGAATCGCTAATCAGGCAAAGCACGCCTCGTTCACCATGCTCTGCTAATTTTTGAAAGTCAAAAAATTCTCCATCGATCGGCGTGTGGTCAACCTTAAAATCACCACTGTGAATTACAACGCCTACAGAAGTATGAATAGCAACTGTAAAGCTATCGGCAATGGAGTGAGTATTGCGAATGTACTCAACAATGAATGATTTGCCAATGCGAACCATTTCACGGGGACGCACGGTACGCAATTCTGTGCGATCGCTAACACCTGCTTCTTCCAACTTACCCTCTAGCAATGCCATTGCTAGACGTGGGCCATAGATAACGGGAATATCAAATTGCTTGAGATGAAAAGCAATCCCCCCAATATGGTCTTCGTGACCATGCGTTACAATCATGCCCTTGATTTTGTGGCTGTTTTCACGCAGATAAGTGACGTCTGGCAGCACAATGTTGACCCCGTGCATACCATCAGTCGGGAAAGCTAGCCCCGCATCCAACAACATGATTTCGTCATTGATTTCAAAGACGCATGTATTTTTACCAATCTCGTGTAGTCCTCCTAACGGAATGACCTTCAACGCTTGATTGGAATTGGTTTGCTCTGTAAACATTCAGGGATAAAACTCCTAACGGATAAAATATACGGACTGTAAACAGAAAGTATTTCTGCTAATACTTTCAAAAGCGCTTTTAGCTAAACAAACTGACTAACTTGATAGCTACTAACAGAATTAAATTTATTCAATTGTCTGAAAAAGACTGGACAGTTCGGCACACAGCTAGCTTTTGCAGAATAGTCTTTGCTGTATTAGTTTTTACTGAGAGTCAATTGATTCCAGAATGGCTTGTAATTCTTGTTTGATAGCCGCTGAGGCTGAACATAGGGGTAAGCGAAGATAATCGACATCCCAGCCTTGTAAAGCCAAAGCGGCTTTTACAGGAATTGGATTTGTTGTTAAAAAAAGTCCTTTGAACAAAGGTAAAAGCTGGAGATGAATCTTGGTGGCTTGCTCGACTTGCCCTTGTTTAAAGGCTGCAATCATCTGCTGCATTTGTTTTCCCACTAGATGACTGGCAACGCTGACCACGCCAGTACCACCCACCGATAGCATCGGTAAGGTTAGTGCATCATCTCCTGAGTAAATGGCAAAGTCAGGAGGGGTGAGCCGTCTAATCTGACTGACTTGCTCTAAACTGCCGCTAGCTTCCTTAATAGCATTAATATTAGGCACGTCTGCCAAGCGAGCAACGGTTTCCGGCAACAGCGTTTGTCCAGTTCGACCCGGAATGTTGTAAAGCATGAGGGGAAGATCTGGAACCGCTTGAGCTACCTCCTTAAAGTGTTGATACAAACCCTCTTGAGGCGGTTTGTTGTAATAAGGAACAACCTGAAGAGAACCGTCTAGGCCAAGCTTATTCGCTTTTTGGGTTGCGGAAATGGCTTCTTGAGTTGAGTTAGATCCGGTTCCGGCAATAATTTTAGCTTTGCCAGATACGGCCTGCTGGACTACTTGAAATAAGTTATATTCTTCATCCCAACTTAAGGTTGGCGATTCTCCGGTTGTACCGCAGATGACTAAAGTATCTGTTCCATTGTCAGCTAAGTGGGCAGCCAGTTTCTCCGCTAGTGCATAATTGACTCCACCTTCGCTAGTGAAGGGGGTGATCATGGCAGTGAGAACCTGTCCAAAATCAGTTGTGCCCATTTAAGCTCCTTGTATTCATGAAACTCAGCCTTATTTTTGCATTCTAATCACAAAGGCGGCTAAACAGAGCTTTCTCAGCCTCTGACTGAAGACAGGTAAAAACAGATTGCTGACCTGCTACGGCAAAAGCCTTCTAAACTCGGAGCTTAGGCCAGCGTGGGAACAGCAAGCCAACGCTTCGCCACCAGTAGTTCAGCAATTTGGATAGCATTGAGCGCGGCACCTTTACGAATTTGGTCACCGCTGAGCCAAAGTTCTAAGCCACACGGGTGAGACAAATCTTGCCGAATACGACCGACTAACACGTCATCTTGACCACTGGCTTCGATGGGCATCGGGAAATAGTTGGCTTGCCAATCTTCAACCAAGCGCACACCGGGCGATTGAGATAAGATAGCCCGTGCTTGGGCGACGTCAAAAGGACGCTCAAATTCTAGGTTAATGGCTTCTGAGTGCGCTCGTAAGACGGGAACCCGAACACACGTTGCCGTAATCCTGAGGTTTTCGACTCCAAAAATCTTACGAGTTTCGTTGAGCATCTTCATTTCTTCCTCGCAGTACCCTGCTTCTGTGAGGCGAGAGTTATGCGGAAAAAGATTGAAGGCTAAAGGATAGGGCAAAACTTCTGCGATCGCCTCTTCCCCATTCAAAATGGCCTGGGCTTGCTGCTTAACCTCTTCCATCGCCCGAGCACCGGCACCGCTAGCAGACTGATAAGTAGAAACAACCAGACGTTGAATAGGCTGAACCTGATGGAGCGGCCAAGTCACCAGACTCATCAAAATGGTGGTGCAGTTGGGGTTAGCAATAATACCTGCGTGGTGAGCGGCTGCCTGAGCGTTGACTTCAGGCACAACTAGAGGCACCTGTGAATCCATGCGGAAGGCACTGGAATTGTCAATAACCACGGCTCCTGCTTCGACAGCTTTTGGAGCCCACTGCCGCGAAAGGCTGCCTCCCGCCGAAGCAAGCACTAAATCAACGTTGGCAAAGGCTTGCTCACTAAGCGGTTCAACAGTTAGAGCCTCGCCTTTGAAGGTAAGTGTTTTACCCACTGAGCGGGGAGAGGCTAAAAGTTTGAGGCTAGCTACTGGAAAGTTGCGGCTTTCCAGTAAAGAGAGTAGTTCGGTTCCAACTGCACCTGTGGCCCCTAGGATGGCAACTCTGTAGGACTGAGACAACCGTAATTTCCTCCTGTGAATTGAGTGGTAGGTTATGTGGATTCGGGTAGCGGGTTAATTGAAAATGGCGGTTTTAGTTAAAGCAGGGTATGAGTCTGAGTTTCTGAACTGAAGTAGCTGAAGGTTTGACCAGGGATGAGATGGATTAATTTAAAGTTTGATTGCTAAGACACTCAGTGCCTATATTTTGGAGGGGAAGCGCCAAGGACTTAGATAGATCGCTACGAAAGATGCGCTGTCTGTCTTAAATGGTAAAGCTCACTCCAGACTACTGTAGTTGGTAGAATTAAGCTAGCATTATTAACTTTCATCGCTTTGGTGAGCAACTGGCTATTTATTTTTAGGCGCTCTTCAGTTCCCCCTAAGACTTAGCCCAGTTACCGATTCAACTGCCTCAATGTCAAGCTTTCCGGCAAGATTCCTTGCAGTGGATGTTCGTTGCCTAAAAGAATCCGCTATGATAGCTAACTGCGATTAATTGAAGAAAGGGCCTCGCTCACGGATACTAACGGGGCTGGATCCGTTGCTAAAACTCTAAGGAATTCGATGAAAGTTACTCAGGAAAAATTACCCGATAGCCAAGTTGGCCTAGAAATTGAAATTACCGCAGAGATGTCTAAGCAGGCCTATGATCAGGTGCTGCGTAAGTTCATGCGCTCTGCGAATATTCCTGGGTTTCGCAAAGGTAAAGTTCCTCGTCAAGTCTTACTGCAGCGATTTGGTGCTGCACAGGTCAAAGCCGCTGCTATTGAAGAATTGGTTCAAGAAGCGGTAGAGAAGGCGATCGCTCAGGAAGAGGTTGAAGCGATTGGTAATTACCAGCTCAAGACCTCTTTTGAAGATTTAATCAATCAATATGAGCCGGGTCAACCGCTAACGTTTTCAGCTGCGGTTGATGTACCGCCAAGGGTTTCTCTGGCTAACTACAAAGACCTATCAGTTCAGGCAGAAGAAGCCAAGTACGATCCTGAGAAGGTGGATTCAGTTTTGGCGGAATACCGCGAGAACTTAGCAACGCTGGTTCCGGTGGAAGATCGAGCCGCTCAAGCGGGTGATGTGGTAGTGATCGATTTTGTCGGTAAGTTGCTGGTTGAAGGTGAAGAGCCTGAAGAATTTGAAGGCGGCAGTGCTGAAGATTTTCAGCTAGAGCTAACTGAGGGGCGCTTTATTGAAGGGTTTGTAGACGGCATCGTCGGTATGCAGCCTGATGAAACCAAAGAAATTGAGGTAACCTTCCCCGAAGACTATCCCCAAGAAAAGATTGCGGGTAAACCGACTGTTTTTACAATTACGCTCAAAGAACTGAAAGAAAAAGAACTGCCTGAGCTAGATGATGAGTTTGCTCAAGAAGTCAGTGAGTTTGAAACGTTGGTAGAACTTAGGGCTTCTCTGGAGGAGCGCTATAGCCAAGATGCGGAAAGGCAAATCAAGTCGAATAAGGAAGGTGCTTTGCTAGAAGCTCTAGTCACTCACTTAGAGGCAGAGATTCCGCACACGTTGGTGCAGCGTGAAGTTGATTACTTAGTTACCCAGACGGCTATGCAGTTGGGTAATCAGGGTATCGACATTAAAAAGCTCTTAACCAAAGACATTGTGGCGAATATGCGAGAGCGCGCTCAGCCAGAAGCGATCGCCCGTCTCAAGCGCACCCTTGCGTTAGGAGAAGTGGCTAAGCAAGAAGCGATCGCGGTTGAAGAGTCTGAAATTAAGGCTCGGGCTGACGAAATGCTGGCAGACATTGACGATCCTCAAAACGTCGATATGGATCGGCTGCAAGAAATTGTCCGTGAAGACTTGCTGAAGGAAAAAATTCTGGCGTGGCTGGAGGAACACAGCACGGTTGAGCTAGTGCCAGAGGGAACTTTGACCGCTGCCCAGGCGGATGAGGCCGCAGCAGAAGCGCCTGAATTGGTAGCAGAAACGCCTGCAACAATTGATGTTGAAGCGACTGCGGCTGACATTAAAGATGGTGAAACTGAAGCAGTAGCAACCGAGGAGACGACAGAATCTAAACAATAGTTACAAACTGGTTTACGGCTCGAGGCTGCCTTGGTCTAAACTTAATCTCCAAGGGTTGCCCCAAGTTTGTGACGAATGTTAACGAATGATATTTTCTCAGAAGGATTCGGTGATTCCCATGCCAATCCTTCCGAGGACTTAAGGCATAATGTTGGGAGAGGTGAGGTGTGAGAGATTTGGGCTGGCAAGCTGCGATCGCCCATCTGACCCAAAAACGTACTTCTGAAGCAAGATAGCCCTGTATGGCTTTTTCAAAAACACCCAATTTTTCTTTAACTAACATTAGCTCAGCGGCTATCACTGCTCTGCATATTGAAAGCGTTGTGCCAATGGTGGTTGAGCAGTCTGGCCGTGGTGAGCGAGCTTTTGATATTTATTCTCGGCTGCTGAGAGAGCGCATTGTTTTCTTAGGAACCCCTGTGAACGACACGGTTGCCGACTCAATTGTGGCTCAGCTTTTGTTTTTGGATGCCGAGGAACCTGAGAAAGATATTCAGCTTTATATTAATTCGCCCGGTGGTTCTGTGACAGCGGGCATGGCGATTTACGATACAATGCAGCAGATTCGCCCGGACGTGGTAACTATTTGCTATGGTTTAGCAGCCAGTATGGGCGCTTTTCTTCTCAGTGGTGGGACCAAAGGCAAGCGGATGTCTTTACCTAGCTCTCGAATTATGATTCACCAGCCTCTAGGGGGTGCCCAAGGACAAGCGGTTGATATCGAAATTCAGGCCAGAGAAATTCTGTATCATAAGCAGCGGCTCAATGAGCTAATGGCTGAACATACAGGACAGCCATTAGACCGCATTCAAGAAGATACGGAGCGTGACTTTTTTATGTCAGCTCATGACGCTCAAGCTTATGGTTTAATCGACCAAGTTATTGAGCAAAAGGAACTGGCATCTAGTTCAAACGTAGCAGCGCTGAAATAAGGGGCAACTATGTCTAAGTACGACTCCCATCTGAAGTGTTCTTTTTGCGGTAAGTCTCAAGAACAAGTCCGGAAGCTAATTGCAGGTCCGGGAGTCTATATCTGTGATGAGTGCGTTGATCTGTGTAACGAAATCCTGGATGAAGAGCTGTTTGACTCTAGCGCAGCGGTTTCGCAACCTGTTCAACGTCGAGAAACACCACCAGAGAGACGGCGCAGTACGACTAGCCCCATCTCCCTCAATCAAATTCCCAAACCTCGTGAAATCAAGAAGTACCTTGACGAACATGTCATTGGTCAGGACGAGGCTAAAAAGGTACTATCAGTTGCCGTCTACAACCATTACAAGCGGCTCAGCTATAGCCAAAATCGAGGTACAGACGCCGAGGAAAGCGTAGAACTGCAAAAGTCAAACATTTTGCTGATTGGGCCGACTGGCTGTGGTAAGACGTTGCTTGCCCAAACGCTCGCTCATATTTTGGAAGTGCCGTTTGCTGTTGCTGATGCCACAACGCTAACTGAAGCAGGCTATGTGGGCGAAGACGTCGAGAATATTTTGCTGAGGCTGTTGCAGGTTGCCGATTTAGATGTAGAAGAAGCGCAGCGCGGCATTATTTACATCGACGAAATCGATAAGATTGCTCGTAAAAGCGAAAATCCTTCCATCACGCGAGATGTTTCGGGTGAAGGGGTACAGCAAGCGTTGTTGAAAATGCTTGAGGGTACGGTTGCGAATGTGCCTCCTCAGGGAGGGCGCAAGCACCCTTATCAAGACTGTATTCAAATTGATACCAGCAACATTCTCTTTATTTGCGGCGGTGCTTTTGTTGGGTTAGAGAAAATTGTGGAGCAGCGCATCGGCAAAAAAACGATGGGCTTTATTCAGCCAGGTGAAGCGCAGCAGACCCGCGAAAAGCGGACTTCGGATGTGCTGAAGCATTTAGAGCCAGAAGACCTGGTGAAGTTTGGCTTAATCCCAGAGTTTATCGGTCGTATTCCAGCTATTTCCGTCGTCGATCCTCTCGATGAAGATGCGCTAGTTGAAATCCTGACCGAGCCAAAGAATGCGTTGGTTAAGCAATTCCAGAAGCTGTTGCGGATGGATAATGTCAATCTAGAATTTAAGCCGGATGCGATTCGGGCGATCGCGCGTGAGGCTTATCGTCGTAAAACAGGTGCTAGGGCGTTACGCGGTATTGTTGAAGAACTGATGCTGGACGTCATGTACGAGCTACCTTCTCGTAAGGATGTCAAGCGCTGTATGGTGACGCGAGAAATGGTAGAGAAGCGATCGACAGCTGAGTTGTTAGTTCATCCCTCTTCTTTGCCCAAACCTGAATCGGCCTAACGATTATGCCCTATGCGGAGGTTAACGGCGTTCCCCATTATTACGAGTGGGTAACCGAGTCAGATACGGTTGGGGCAGACAAGCCCACTTTGGTTTTTGTTCACGGCTGGGCTGGCTCAGCCCGCTATTGGTACAGACCTGCCAAGGTTTTCGCTAAGCAGTTCAATTGTCTACTGTACGATTTGCGAGGGTTTGGTCGTTCGCTTATTCCATCTGAAGCACGAGCGGCGACCTTAGCGAGAGGCTACGAACTCGAAACTTTCGCCGATGATCTGGCTGCCTTACTAGACAGTTTGGGGTTAGAACGGGTTTATCTAAATGCGCATTCTATGGGAGCTACCGTTGCGATTTATTTCTTAAATCAGTACGGCGAGCGGGTCGAGCAGGCAATTCTAACCTGCAACGGTGTCTTTGAGTATGACAAAGCCGCCTTTGAAGCTTTCTATAAGTTTGGCGGCTATGTCGTGGCTTTTCGGCCACGGTGGCTGAGCAAAATTCCGCTCATGCCCACCTTTTTTATGAGCCGCTTCTTGAGCCGTCCTATTCCAGCCCTTGAGAAGCAGGCTTTTTTGGCAGATTTTCTCATGGCAGACTATGACACTGCTTTAGGCACAATTTTTACTTCGGTTAGCAAAAAAGCTACAGAAGTGATGCCTGAAGAATTTCGCAAAATTTCAGTACCGACGCTACTGGTATCTGGAGAATACGACAAAATTACCCCAGCCAAGCTAGGCAAAGCCGCTGCGGCTCTAAACAATCACATCGAATATGCGCTCATTCCCCAAACGGGGCACTTCCCCATGCTGGAAGCCCCTGAGCAATATTTTCAAGTTGTCAACACATTTTTGACGGGCATAGGCTAAGGCTCAACAGCAAGGCTTGTCAGCCTCAGCCCAAACGGCAGCGGCTTTGCTTTTAGCTACACTTCAATCTAATCCCAGTTCGCGTTTAAGCAGAGAAATTGACTTTTCGCCTACATAGTTGTCGCTGCAAATAATTTGAGGGGGGCGAATTAGGTCTTCTCGAGCTTCCGCGATCGCTTCTTTGACCAGCGGCAAACTGGTTTGATCGAAGACAAAAATCGTGTTGGCACTACGGATAAGGGCTTTAAGCTTGTAGGCATCGTCTGCTTGGGCAGTCGTCACTAGGATGTCGTCGCCTCGTAGGCTATAGGCAATGACTTCTGCTGCTCGCAAAATACCCGAACTAATGCTAACCATGCCCAGCGACGTGTCTTTAGGTAGCTGCTTGAGGCGGTCAAGTTCGGCGGCGTAGTCATAAATATCAATGGGAATTACGCGCACTGATTTTGGCCCAGCGATCGCTTCAGCTTCATTCAAAAAGTAATTGCTGGTGACGACAGTGCCAGATCTCGCCTGGGCTAATACACCCTCAAGCTCTTCGAGCGGCACCAACTGTACTGGAATTTGCAGCGCTTGTTCTAACTCGCGCACCATCATTTCGCCAGCACCAATGTCTTGTCGGGGCGTCGTCACCAGCACTCTGGCACTGCAGCGTAGCCGCCAATCAATTTCGGCCAAAAACAGTTCCCGAGCCTGATGTAGCGAACAACCCTGTCGCAGCAGTTCGTCTAAGCTATTTTCGACAACTTCACGCGCTTTCGGAAACTGATCCCACAACGGCGACTGCGGCTTGGCGCCATCAGCCCCACCCTGAGCGCGAACATAAATTCCTGAGCCGGGTTGGGCTTCAACGATACCCGCATCTTCTAGCTGGCGATAAACTTTGCTAATGGTATTGCGGTGTAAGCCAGTCTGCATCGCTAGCTGTCGGGTGCTAGGCAGGCGATGGCCGGGGGGAAACTGGCGAGAAGCGATCGCAAACCAAATTTGATCGTATAGCTGGGTAGAGGCAGGAATATCGCTTTCAGGCTGAATATGGAACTGAACCACAGGTAAAAAACCTCGCGCGGAACGCAAACTAACTACGAGGGTTGCAATCGACGGTTGCGGCAATGCTAATCGGGCCGATTGAAATGCCTTAGTCAATTTTATGACTTATTGACGGTAGCCGCCTAATCTAGATAGGTTTCTGGTGCGTCTGCAGGCGGATTAGGCGAATTTGGGTAAAGCGGCATCGTCTCAGGCGATCGCGGCAAGTGGTTTGGTTGAGTGCTGGTGATGACCCGGTGAGAGGCGATCGCGTTAGCCTGCTGGGCTGTTGCCAAGCCTGCTGCCACTGCCGCTTGAACATCAGCGATTCTTCCCTGCACCACGACCGAAATCAGCCCCGCTTCGGCATTGGCAAACTGAACCAGTTGTACCTGTCCGCTTTTACACATGCTGTCAGCCACTTTGATGGCAGTAGACAGACCAAAAACTTCAATCATCCCAAGAGTAATCAGCATAGGATATTGATAAAGACTGGAAATAGACTCTTGACTCTGACGGCGATCGCTTTCCCACCCCCGGCTAACCCCCAGCCTCGACATTTGCTGGTAGCGCTTCACGGTTGGGGAGCCAATGCTGACGATTTAGCAGCCTTGGCTCCTTACCTCAAGCTATCAAATTGCCAAATGCTGTTTCCCAATGCGCCCTTTGCCCACCCGCAAGTGCCTAATGGCCGCATGTGGTATGGCTTTCCAATGGGTTATGACTTTCGTAGCCCGCCCAACTTTAATACCCAAGCCGATCTTAATCAAAGTCGGCAGCAACTCACCCAATGGCTCTTATCACTAGAAAACTCAACGGGTGTACCCCTTGCCAACACTGTTTTAGCGGGTTTTTCTCAGGGAGGCGCTATGACCCTAGATGTAGGGACGCAACTACCGCTAGCCGGACTAATGGTATTGAGTGGCTATCTGCACGCTCCCATCAAGCCCCGGTACCCTCATTGTCCAGTTTTAATGATACACGGTCGTCAGGATGCCGTTGTGCCCCTGGTGCTAGCCCAGCAGGCAAAAGCTGCTCTGGTAGCGAATAATATGAAGGTTGACTACCATGAGCGCCACATGGGACACGAAATTCAGCCAGAAATGCTGGTACAAATGCAACAGTTTTGCGAAATTTTGTGGACAAACTGAGCCATTTTAGCCCCTGATCATCCTAGGATGGGATTAAATCAAGTGGATTTGTGGTGTTGAAGCTATTTCGAGACTGGTAAATCCCAAGGGGGGGAAAGTTATGACGACGCTCCATCTTTCTCAGAAAGAGGTTTCTGCGATGACAAAAGATTCAGTCGCAGAACTGGCTAAGCGTTTAGAGCAAGATGCTTACGAAAATGCGTTTGAAGGACTAAAAGACTGGCATTTGTTGAGGGCAGTTGCTTTTCAGCGGCCTGAGTTAGTTGAGTCCTACGTACATTTGCTGGATATGGAGTCTTTTGACGAGGCTTAGCCTTCACCCGCTCATCAACAAAGCTCTATATAGCTTTATTAATAAGAGGTTCAAGCGCATCTGTGAGTGGTGAAGCGCCTAAACGAGTTTTGTTGGGCGTAGGCGGTGGTATTGCTGCATATAAGGTATGCGAGGTTGCCTCAGCCCTAGCCCAGCAAGGGATTGCTGTACGGGCCGTCTTAACTGAGGCGGCCCAGCGTTTTGTTGCGCCTTTGACATTGGCCACACTTTGCCGTCAACCCGCTTATACCGACAAAGATTTTTGGCAAGCCGACCATAGACGTCCTTTGCATATTGAGCTAGGCGAGTGGGCTGACGTCATTTTGATTGCGCCTTTGACGGCTAATACCCTGGCTAAACTCACTTATGGCCTAGCAGATAACCTATTAACTAACATCCTGTTGGCTTCGACGAGTCCTGTTCTTTTGGCTCCGGCCATGAATACCGATATGTGGCAGCAGATAGCTGTTCAACGCAATTGGACTCAGTTATGCCAAGATCAGCGCTTTCATCGGGTGGGGCCAGGAGCCGGGAGATTGGCTTGCGATCGCGTGGGACAAGGCCGTATGGCTGAACCGTCTGAGATATTAGCCTATTTGCAATCTTTGCTTTATAGCCAGGGGCGGTGCGATCTAAGCGGTAAGCATATTTTAATCAGCACTGGTGGCACGCGTGAGTATTTAGATCCGGTGCGTTTTATCGGCAATCCCTCAACGGGTAAGATGGGTATTGCCTTAGCCCAAGCTGCTTACCATCGGGGCGCTACCGTTTCGCTTGTACACGGCCTTGTCGCTGAGAATCTACTGCAAACTTTGCCACCCTTGCGCACCCATTTAACACTGAGTGCGGCTGAGATGCATCAGGTGTTGCTGGCAGAAGCCCCTCAAGCGGATTGGGTGATTATGGCGGCGGCTGTTGCTGATGTGCGACCCACCGAAACGGCTCCTGAAAAGCTTCCTAAGCAATTGCTGCCACCTCAGTTGTCTTTAGAGACGGTGCCGGATATTTTGGCTGAACTGGGAAACGTCAAACCAGCGCACCAAAAGCTGATTGGCTTTGCGGCTCAGACGGGGGATATTGTCTCCCCAGCTTTGCACAAGCTGGCGCAAAAGCGGTTAGATGCGATTGTTGCCAATCCTATCGATCAGCCAGATAGCGGATTCGGTAGCGATCGCAACCAAGCTATCTTCATCGATAGCACAGGCAAGCAGCAGGCCATATTACCTTGTAGCAAGCTGGCAATGGCTCATCAAGTTTTGAGCTTGATTCAACAGTTGCCTCATTAGCAAATCTACGTAATTTGCAGCCAAATTGTTTTAATTGGACAGCTCAATTCTAAATAAAGTTCCCGCTTCGCCCCAACCACCGCATGAACTTTATATTACTGCCCTGTTTTTCAAAGTTTAGGCAAACCTGCTAAGTTTACCTACCGATCCCCACGTCCCATTTTTACTATGGCAGTGACAGGTAAACGTCCGAAGGAGACTTTAGCCAGCCGTGGTCAGCACTTCTCAGCTCTCTGCTTGCGAAGCACCGTCTTCTAACCAAATCTCTCTATCAGCCGCTTTGGAAACAGTTTGTTCTCAAGAGATCCGAGTCTCACACGCTGTCTCGTCCGAATTAGAGGAGCTGCATGCCTCTGTAAAGAGCGGCTGCAAACGACTGATTGACGTTTTGGGTGCTTTGGTAGGGCTAATCCTCACGGCAATTTTAGCCATACCTGTTGTTTTGGCCATTCAACTGGACAATCCCGGCCCCATTTTTTACAGCCAAGTTCGCTGTGGCCATCGAGGCAAGACTTTTCGCATTTGGAAATTTCGTTCGATGGTTAAAGATGCTGATAAACTCATGCATCTGGTCAACAACGAAGCCAAAGGCTTAATTTTCAAAAACGCTCAAGATCCTCGCATTACTCGTGTAGGCCGCTTTTTGCGTAAAACCAGTATTGATGAGTTTCCCCAATTTTGGAACGTGCTTTGGGGAGATATGAGTCTAGTCGGCACTCGTCCGCCGACTGTCAATGAGGTGATGCAGTATGAGTCCCATCATTGGCAACGGCTCAAGGTGAAGCCAGGAATTACGGGTGAGTGGCAAGTTTACGGTCGCTCCAGCGTCAAAGACTTTGAAGATATCGTAAAGCTAGACTTGCGCTATCAAGAGCGCTGGTCGGTGGTGTACGACCTAAAGCTGATTTTGCAAACCGTGGGGGTTGTAGCCTTGCGCAGGGGAGCCTGCTAGCTACCGTCACCGCTAAAAAGTTTCGTATCCGTGACAACAACGCAGTGTGAGGGTCTTGTTTGACCCTCTTTTTTTTCTTTTTTTTAAGCTAAAGGCGCTAAGCCTCTTGATCGGGACGCATTGGTTTAGGCTTCCAGCCAGGAATAACAGTCTGCTTGGCTCGAGCTACTACTAGGCAGTCATCCGGTACGTCTTTTGTGACTACTGAACCAGCCCCAACGGTAACGGCTTCTCCAATATTGATAGGCGCAACAAAAACGCTATTGGAACCAGTCTTGGTGCGATCGCCAATAGTTGTCCGATGTTTTTGATAACCATCGTAGTTGGCGGTAATGGTGCCTGCCCCTACGTTTACCTGGTTGCCCAGGGTGGCGTCTCCAATGTAGGAAAGATGGGCAATGTTGGTGCGATCGCCTACCTCAGCCTTTTTTAGCTCAACAAAGTTGCCCACACGGCAGCCTGCCCCCACTACAGCTTGCCCCCGCAGGTGCGCATAAGGGCCAATGCGAGTCTGGGCTGCTACCGTACTATCGCTGACAACCGAATAAAGCACCGTCACATTTTCAGCTAGCTGACTGTTTTCAATCAAGCTACCAGGGCCAAGCCGACTGCCTGAGCCAACCTGGGTCTGTCCGCGCAGATGGGTTTGAGGTTCAACAATCACGTCTGGAGCCAGTTCAACCGTTTCATCAATTGTGATGCTGTTCGGTTCAATGAGCGTTACCCCAGCCGCCATCCAGTGATCTTTAATCCGGTTTTGCAACATCATGGCGGCTGCCGCTAGCTGTTTGCGATTATTAATTCCCTGAATTTCTTGACTATCTGCTACATCCACGGCCATAACTGGCGAAAGCAGTTTAACCACATCCGTCAAGTAATATTCTTGCTGATCGTTGTTGGTTTGGAGCTGAGGCAAAGCGGTTGCCAACTGAGGCCAGTTGAAGCAATAAACCCCTGCGTTAATCCGACAATTTTGTTTTTGAGTGATGCTGCAGTCGCGGTCTTCTACGATGGCGGTGACCCTATTTTGATCGTCACAAAATACGCGACCATAGCCACTGGGATTAGCCATCTGAGCTGTTAAGAGCGTGGCGGCATTTTGATGGGTCTGATGCTGTTGAACCAAATTTTGAAGCGTTTCAGGCCGCAGTAAAGGCACATCACCGTTGAGAACTAGCAGATCTCCTTGAAAATCTTGCAGGTAGGGAATCACCTGCTGCACAGCGTGACCTGTACCTAGCTGTTGTGCTTGCTCGACAAATTCTATGGAAGATAAATGTTTTAGCGTTTGTTTAACTTGATCGCTACCGTAACCAACGATGACAAAGCAACGAGACGGATCAACCGTTGTCAAACTTTGCAGAACTCTTTCAACCATAGATTTGCCGCCTACTGAGTGCAGCACTTTCGGCAAGGTGGATTTCATGCGAGTGCCGCGCCCAGCGGCTAGGATTGCTACCGCTAACATCGTTCTTATTTCCCTCAGAGCTAGCCTCACGGAGTATACCGCGCTTCTGTCCAGAGCAAAAACCAGGGCAGCAGGTTGTCTGCTAATAAATTTTGACCAGGGGAGTCTCAGGTTTGGATTCTAATGGATGCGTATGCTGGCATACAAAGGTGTCAAATTGGGACATTAACTCAGGGCTGCGCCAGCCGCGTCCTACTTCTCGCCACAGCGTTTGCAAAGCTTTCTCCGGGGAATAGGCGGGTTTGTAAGGCCGTTCGCTGGTTAGTGCGTCATAAATGTCAATTAGTTGAAACACTTGAGCTAAGAGCGGAATATTGTTGCCTACTAAGCCATCCGGGTAGCCAGAGCCATCCCAACGTTCGTGATGATGGCGAATGATGGGTAATACCCCGCGCATGGTACGTAGGGGCTGGCAAATGCGTTCGCCAATGATCACATGCTCTCGCATAATGGCTCGTTCAGCTTCGGTAAAGCCGCTGGTTTTCAGCAGTACCGCATCGGGAATACCCACCTTCCCGATATCGTGCAAATAGCTGCCCCAAATTAGATCTCGAATTTGCGATCGCGAGAGCTGTAAAAATTCACCAAAGGCTTGCCCTAGCTGAATTAAACGCTCACAATGATCGCCTGTATTGGGATCGCGACTTTCAATGGTGCGAGCGAGTGAAAACAAGACCTGTTCGGCATGATCTAAATCTTCGTTCAGGCGTTTTTGATGAACTAAAGATTTGACCCTGGCTGAGAGTTCTAGTTGGTCGAAGGGCTTGGTCAAAAAGTCGTCACCGCCTGCCTCAATGCCGCGCAGTCGCGCTTGGCGATCGTACAAAGCTGTGACAAACACCACTGGAATCAGACGGGTTTGATCGTCTTGTTTAAGGTTGCGGCAGACCTCAAACCCATCCATCCCTGGCATCATCACATCCAAGAGAATCAAGTCGGGTTTGCTGTTTGCCACAGCCCGTAAGGCACTAGGGCCACTGTAAGCCTCGATCACTTCATAGCCCTCAACAGAGAGCAGCGCCACCGCGGTCATCCGACTAGCGGCGTGATCGTCAACGACTAAAACTTTTGCGGGTTGGGAGTCAGAGTAGTTCACGAAAAGATCACAGAATAGGTCTGCATAGTTACTACTAACAGTTCCCTAGCCCAGAAGTCAGGACAAAAGCTGGGCAGGGATAAATGTTTGTAGTTTGATGCACCCCCATTCTCAATTTCTATAGTGTCAAGCTCAGTGAAAAACGAAAATAGGCTTTCTACGGAGATTACTGTAAATAGCGTAAAAAATAAGCTAAATTGCGGATGAATTTACTGTGAAATCATAGTAAAGAACGCCAGCGTTTTCGCCAGCGGGTGGTTGGCTCCAGCGGTGACTGGGCCTGCTCATGGCGGCGGCGTTGCTGAATGACGGTGGCTGTATCGGTCAAATGCGGATCGCGGTAAGGAACGGCGGCTCGTGTTTGTAAATGTTCTTGAGCTTGCTGGCAGAGCGGTACTAAGTCAATGGCATGAAAGCTAGCCAATGTCCCTGGCCAGCGCCGACCAGCGACCGGATTTTCACCTAGTTTTAAGCCCGCAGCCAACAGCGCTATTCTGACGGCGGCAGCGGCAGAATAGGTGGCTAAGCGTCCGTCTGGCTTGAGACAATAGGCCACCTGCTGCAGAAATTCGAGGCTCCAAAGCTGGGGGCAGCTTGGCGGCGAAAAGGGATCTAGAAAAATAGCATCGGCTTGAAACGGTTTCTGAGTTAGCAGATAGATTTGTTGACGGGCATCTCCTAATAGGAGTTGGGCTTGCAGGCGATCGCTGTTGATTTGCTGTTGCTGAGCCAATGCTTTTAAGCTGGCTTGGACAGGTTGACTCCAGCGGTTAATTAAACCTTGAGCGATCGCCGCTTGCGGTATGGCAGCATCTAACTCTAGGCCAACCCAAACAACCTGGCAGTGAGGATTCGCTTGCCAAATGGTTTCGAGAGCAGCGGCTGTGTTGTAACCTAAGCCGTAGCAGATATCTAAAAGGCAAAGCCGACCCTGGCAAGCTTTTTGGGCTAGCTGAGTCGCTTCTACATAGGTTTGTTGCGCCTCTCGGTAAGCGCCTTCGCGATTGTGAAAATGTTCGCCAAAGGCGTTGGAATAAAAAGTGTAAGAACCATCGGCAGTGAGTTCGGGGACAAACTCCACTACGATTTACTCCTGCGCTTCAAGGACGGCTTCGACATCGTCGGGCAAGTTAGCCAGCAGATCGTAGCCAGTGGCTGCTTCAATACTATCAATAGAAGTTTGATAAGCGCGCCAGTTAGCGGTTATCTCGTTGCGGTTAGGCATGTCTACTGCAATGACTGGGGTGTCTGGTTCAATGGCCAGCGTTGCGGCTGCGGAGGCGTCTAAAACGACGATGACTTTCCAAAGCCGACTGGGAATTGTAATGGCTCTTTCTGCCAGACTGTCTTGGACGCCATAGGCTCCGGCGATAATGTAAAGAACGCGATCTTGCTGATAGACTAAATCGCGAGAATATTCTTCTAGCTCTCGCCAGGGGCCGCGGTTGTTGTTGGGGGCTTGGGGTACAATGTTGGTCATCAAAAAGGTTGCTGAGTTATCTGTCTGGCTAGCGGTGCGATCGCCAGAAGGAACCAAATGCCCCCGATCGAACCCACTACCGCGATAGTCATCGGGGGTGACTTGATAAACGCCACCGGGTAGCCCCCCATCTTGGCGAAAATCATTTTGGCGATCGACACCGCCTAACCAGTCGGCTGAAAGCTGCCAGCTAGCCCAGTTAGCTGTACCGCGATCGCGGTTGTAAGCCAGAGCATACTGCGATCGCTCAATTAGAAAATTGCTGAGATTATTCAAATTGGCATTGCTCGGATTGCCCAAAGCTAAGTGAGGGCTACGGCTTTCAGGCGCTGAATCATCTCGCTCCCAGGTGATAGTTGGCAAACTTTCACACGCTTGGCCATTGTTGTCTTGGTCAAGCCCATACGGATCGCCTACAAAGGCATCTAGCACCCGCTGAGCCAACGCCTGACCGATAAAATCATTGCAGTTGCATTCATCCTGAACGCAGGGCGGCAAAACCGTTGACTCTGGAGGTGCGGCATTGAAAAAGCCTAAAAAAGCTGTTAGCGGACTACAGCCGGTGAGCAAACTGGCTAGCAGCAGGGTACTGACCCCATGAAATAATGAAATTCTCGGCATTTTGTTCAGTAATGGCCTCTGACGACTCTACTACTTTTGATAGAAAACCCGAGACAAGTTGGCCTTGATCGGGCAAAACACTTGTCGCAATCGACCAGTTGCCATAAAAATGGGGATGGGGGGGATAGGGATGCTGAAAGATTCTGTATATGGATCTGCTGCACCTAGCATCTGTCTTCATCGGTTGAGACAGGGTGTTTCTAAATTTCCCCAATTTTGTCAATTTCTAATTTTTCCTAAAGCGAGCGAATTTTAATTCACTATGCTAAGCAAAGCAATTTCTACACTAAAAGCCTGGTTTCCCGCCCCCGCGGTTCATGCTCACTGTGACGGGCCTTGTGGTGTTTACGATCCGTCTGCTGCTCGAATCAACGCCGAAGCGGTGCTTTCCATGACCAAAAAAATCATGGATCTTGAAATTCCTGCAACTAGCGATAAGGCAGCCTGGATTACCTACGAGAACACCCTATCCCGCTACGTTGCCATTAAAGAAGAGCAGGCTCAAAAAGCCAAGGAAGAAATTCTGATTTTATGGACTGACTACTTCAAGCCAGTTCATCTAGACAAGTATCCCGACCTGCATGACACCTTCTGGAAGGCTGCTAAACTCTGCTCTGCTTGCAAAGTAGAAGTCAGCCTACAGCACGCTCAAGAACTGATGGAAGCTGTGCAAAAAATCCACAATATGTTTTGGGCGACTAAAGATCGCGATGTTTCCTGGTATACCGCTAGCTAGTCGCGCGATCGCCTGCTTTGCCAGCCGTTGCAATAGCTAATGTCGAGTCGGGGTTGTTCGCGTAGCGATCCCGACTCAGCACAACCGAATGAAACGTTGTTTTATATCCAAGACTTAATCTGGCGGCAAAAGACCGCTCACACAGAACTGTGAGGCTATCGGCACAGCTTAGCCAAAGATAGAAGGCTATAGGCAGAAGGCAGAATAAAGGGTTTTAGCCATTTGAAGGTCTTAACCGCGGTGGCTACAGCGATAACCCTTTTTTTTCATTCTAGGGAGAATCGACGAATTTACGTTGTTTTGGCCTACGAGCAATCCAGCTCTGACGCCAGTTTGATGGCAGCGGAATAACCCAGAACTTTGTATCGTTTCCAATCAATTTGTTCGTCAGATTTGTTGCAAAAATGACAGGCGATTTACCCAGCAGCAGGTGGCTAGATCTGCTGCTTTGGTGTTTCAAAAAACGTCAACGATTCCGGGTGGTCAACTGCTCGATGCAGCCACTCTTGCAACCAGGCGACGAAGTTTTGCTAGACCCCACCGCTTATAGTCAGGCGCAGCCACAAGTTGGAGATTTGGTTGTGGCGCTACATCCCCAGCGCTCTAACTTTCGCATCATCAAGCGAGTGGTGGCGGTTACGGCAGAAGGAGCTTGTTTACTTCAAGGCGACAATAGGGCTGCTAGTGAAGATAGCCGTGTGTTTGGCGCTGTGGCCGCTCACCAAATACTCGGCAAAGTTGTCTGTCGATTCTTCTGTTGAGGATTGTCTGAAGCTCAAGGTAGAGGGCAGAAAAAAAGTTTTTGGGGCTTTAGCTATTGGAGTGTTTCGGCTATAGCTATCTCAACTGGGATGCTAACGCTAGTGTTGATTTGCGGCGGCAGTTGGCCGCAAAAATTAGATTGCTGATAGGTAGTACACGAACTTGTGATGGCAACGATGCACAATCCTTCTGACTTGGCAGAAAATCTTACGATTGAGGCGGCCACACCCACTGACATCCCGGCTTTGTTTGAGTTGGTTAGGGCTTTGGCTGAGTATGAAAAACTAGCTCACGAGGTTACTGGCACTGCGGCTGATTTGCACGAGCACTTGTTTGGCGATCGCCCCTATGCTGAAGCTTTGGTCGCCAGAGTGCAGGGAACGGCTGCTGGGTTCGCTCTGTTTTTCCATAACTTTTCGACTTTTTTGATGAGGCCCGGTGTGTATCTAGAAGATCTTTTTGTGCTGCCCGCTTACCGGGGGCAAGGAATTGGTAAAGCCCTGATTCGACACGTCGCTCAGGTAGCGGTCGAACGAGGTTGTGGGCGGCTAGACTGGAGTGTTTTAGACTGGAATACGCCTGCAATTGAGTTTTATCAACGTATGGGGGCTGACATTAAACCCGAATGGCAGCTTTGCCGAGTGACGGGCACCGCATTAGCAGATTTGGCAATGTATAGCTAAAGGCAGAAAGTTTTTCATTTTGCCTAGTCTCTGCTTTTGCCTGCAGCGATAAAACCCCGGACTCTTCATCGTCGCCGAGCATTCAGGCGCGATTAGGAATTCGGGGTTTTAAGGTTCAAGCAAGGTTTAAGTAACGAACTGAGCCAAAGCTTAGTAAGGCCGATTGTTCTTAAAGCTATTGAGCCATTCACGCATTTGTTCTGCCGCAATATCGCGTCCGCCTAGACCAAAGGCGATCGCGATCGCAACGGCAACTGCCCCCAGCAGCAAGCCAAAAGCAAGGTTCACAATGTCAGTGGCTACCCCTGCTTGCTGTAGAGCCATAGCTCCCACAAAAGCAATGGTAATAATCCGGGCGGCTTGAGCCAACGTGCGGGCTTGAGGATTATTGATGCTGGTGATGGCTCTAAAGGCCAGGTTCGAGAAGTACAAGCCGATCGCAAAAACAACCACACCGCTGAGAACGCGAGCAGATACTCGCATAATTGCCCGCACAATGTCGGTGAGCTGGTCAAAGCCCAAGGTTTCGGTGGCTGTAATAATGCCAAATAGGACAATACCCACCAAGACAATGATGCCAACAATTTCTGAAGGAGTGCTTCCTGGTGTTTGTACGGTCGTTTCTGGCTGACCTTCTGTATTAGGGATGGTACGGACTTCTCTGGCAGCCGATACTGAGAGTTCAGGCAAGCCCAAAACGCCAAAGATGCGATCGAACCCTACACTGGTGAGAATACTGCTGACCAAATCTGCAACAAAGCGCCCCACCACGTAGGCAATGATAATGATTAAACCCGCCGTCACGATTTGCGGTACGGCAGCTAGCGCCCGCTCTAACATAACAATAGCGGGGGCAGAAACGGCTTCTAGGTCTAGCTCATTGAGGGCTACAATCGCGACAGGAATCAGAATCAGTACGTAAACAATCGTGCCGATAAGGTTTGAAAGCGCTACCCCTTCGCGAGTGGTTTCAGCTAGGCCAAAACGAGTGCCTAAGCGATCGATGCCAGTGGCGATCAAAAAGTTGGTGACAATGCCGCGTACGATCCGGGCGATGAGCCAGCCAATGCCCAGAACCAGCAGTGCGGTCAGAATTTGGGGAATTGCTGAGAGGAACTGATCGATTAAATCTTGAACGGGTTCGAGCAGCCCTTCTAACTCTAGAGCGCTCAAAATCAGCGGCAAAAATAATAGAAAAACAAACCAGTAAAGAATATCGCCAATGGTCTCATTGACCAGAAAAGGGCCAGTGTTGCCCCCGGTCTGCTCGGCTAGGCGATCGTCTAAGTTAAAGCGAGACAGTCCTCGCGTCACTAACAGCTTAACTAGAGTCGCAATCAGCCATGCCAACCCTAACAGCAGCGCTGCTCCGGCAATCCTCGGTAGGTATAAAAAGATTTGCTGTAGTAAGTTGTTCAGCGGTTCTGACACTTCGGTCAGATTCAAGGCTTTAAGAAAAGCAACCAGCGTAAAGATCAAAATGATCCAGTAGACGACGGTTGCAATCCAGTTTTCGACTGGAACATCTTGATCGCGATCGCGTCCCATTACCATGTTGGCAATGCGATCATCCAGGTTGGTGCGATTGAGCAAGCCACGGGTCAGCGACGCGGCGATCGTCGCAATCAGCCAGCCAGCTAGCAAAATGAGGATAGCGGCGACCAAATTAGGCAGAAAGCTACCAAACCGATTGCCTAGCTGAGTGACAAAAACATTGGTGTCACCCTCTTGGGCAAGGATCGGAGGAATGGGCAAAGCAGAATAAATCTCTGCTGCAGTCTGAAGAGTCATGATCATGAATTTTGTTCTGTAGTCAAAGAAGGCGAGACTGACGAGTTAAAGGCTAGCCTCTGGTGAAAGACTGACGTGAAACCAAAATTTTCACAAGCCCCAAGTAACTTCTCTAATCAAGTAGGCTTAAGAGAGAGGCCAAAAAGGGATAACCCTGGGTTCATCGAGAATTCACATTAATAGTGGGAATTTTAGGGGCTGCCGTCAAGGAACTGAGAGAAATTAAGCAATTTTACTGATAAAAAAGCGTAATTTCTGAGATTCTTGCTGTCATCCAGCCTTAGATAGACCTGCTGCTTGCGAGAGATGCCAGACAACCGCGTTTTTGAGCAGACTATTTTTATTCGGGCCAGTGCGACCACGGTTGAGCGCTGCATTGTTGATTTAGATCTGATGCATCGCTGGTTAAATCCGGCATTGCGCTGCGAGCCGATTGGCGAGTGGACTTCGGCACTAGGTAGCCAAAGTCGCTTTATTGTCGATGTTCCATTGCTTCAGCCCACGTTGATAAGTACCGTGGTTGAACGAGAACCAGGATTGGTGGTTTGGCAATTTGAAGGATTTTTTCAGGGACGCGATCGCTGGGAGTGTTTACCGCACGAACAGGGGACACAGTTACTCAATCGCTTTGAGTTTAAAGTTCCAAACCCCATTGTCGCTTTTGGTTTTAACACGTTTGCAGCCAAGTGGACGCAGCAAGATATGCAAGCTCAACTGCAGCGGCTAAAGCAGGTGGCTGAGCGTTTGGAATAGAGAACGGATTAAACGGATGTGGAAAAAGCGGCGTTGTGCTTTTACCCGCACGCTTCTGCCAGCGCGGGCAATTTCAAAAAGTGACTAAAGAGATGGGCTTAGCTGCTGTTGCTTGCTGTTGCCTCAAGAGACTATGAAGCGCTGTTTTTTCGGCGGCAAGATTTTCTAAATGTCTACGGAGGTGCGATCGATCCCTCGCTGCCCGCCAAAGCGAGCGGCAATGATATCGTCATAAGTGTCGGCAATCGTGACTACTGACAGAATGCAGGTTTGCAGCTCCATTAGATCCATATTTTCGCCCCCCAGTACGCTTTCGGCAAATAGCACCTGTCCGGCTTCGTCAATATGAAAAGCACCAAAGCGCATACGACGATTTTCTAGCAGCAAAAACTTGAGCAGGTCACACGCCAGACTGCTGCCAATGGTAACGCAGCTAGTTGCCCGAACAATCGCTAAGTCGGCGGTTTCCCAGGGATGCACTTCCCAGGGTAAAACTTCGACTTCTACCATCGTCGAGCCGTAGAGAATATCAAATTTGGGTCGTTGGGGATGAACTCGCAACGAGTCTTTGAAAAGCTGGGTTTGGGTAAGATAGTCAGCGACTTTTTTATGAGTGAGCTGCTGTACCTGGTTGGCAAACTCCATCAGCATAGGGGCTTACATAATAAACATGCGGCGATCGAGACTTTTGGGATCATGGGTTTGAACAAAGTTGCCCAAATCTTGATCGGACTCTAAGCGACCATCGACCAAATTAATAATGCGATCGGCAACGTCTAAGATGCGGTTGTCATGGGTCACCATCAAGATTGTTCGCTGCTGTTCTTTGGCTAGCTTTTGCATCAGGGTGACAACATCACGTCCTGATTTTTTATCTAAAGCGGCTGTTGGTTCGTCTGCTAGCACCAAACGCGGTTGATTGACCAAAGCCCGCGCGATCGCCACTCGTTGTTTTTGCCCACCTGAGAGCGATTGCGGTTTGTAATTGACGCGATCTTTCAAGCCGATTTGAGCCAAGATCTCTACAGCTTGCTCGTGTTTAGAATCAAAGTTGCCCAGCAGTTCTACCGCCATTTCTACATTTTGAGCAGCAGTTAGCGATTCAAACAAATTGTGAGCTTGAAAGATAAAGCCAATATTGCGGCGCACCTGAACCAGTTGGCGGTTGCCCAAGCCGACCAATTCTTGGCCTAAGACGGTTAAGCTACCTTGGTGTGCTGAGCGCAAAGCGCCAATAAGCGTCAGCAGCGTCGTTTTACCTGATCCCGATGGCCCGGTCATAATCACAATCTGACCCACGGGCAAATCTAAGCTAATGTCAAACAACACTTGTTTGCGCAAGTCGCCCCGACCAAAGTAATAGTTCAAATGGCGAATCTGCACCGCGATCGCCTCTGGTACGGCAGCGGTAGGGAGGTTAGGAGTATCGGTGACCTCTCTCATCCAAACACCTCTGCTGGGTCAGTAGATTGAACTTTACGAACCGCGATCGCCCCCGAAATCAGACACATCACAAAAGTCAGACCATAGAGGGCAAAAATACGCTGCAGCGTCATCTCAAACAAGAGTCCAGTGGCGGTGCCCGCTAGCGTGTATAACAAAGCTGCCACCAAAAAACCCGGAATAAATCCCAACAGCGACAGCACCGCCGCCTCTTGCATGACAATGCCAAACAAAAAGCTGTTTTTATAGCCCATTGCTTTGAGGGTGGCATACTCAGCCCAATGATCGGCTACGTCTGTGTAAAGAATTTGGTAAACCAAAATAATCCCTACTACAAAGCCCATCGCAGTCAGCAAGGTAAAGACAAAGCCAATATTGGTGTTTTCTTGCCAGTAGGCTCGCTCGCGGGCAACAAATCCACTTGGGCCATCTCGGGGCAAAATTAAAACGTCGTTAGGAATGTTTTGCTGCAAAACGCCAACGAGACGATCAATGTCGGTTCCAGGCCGGACTTTGATCAAACCCACATCGGCGGTGGCAAAGCTGCGTTCTTCTTCTTCGGGGCCGCGATTGGCAAAATAGCGCAAGAAATTAAGGTCGCTCATGATTAAGTTGCCGTTGCCAGAAGCAAAGTCGGTGCCCAGCGAGTAGGTACCGACAATACGAATCTGGCGCTCAGCTAGCTCAGTTTCAATGCCAACTTGTGTTGGCCCCACTTCTGGTCGGGCTTTGGTGTCAATGATGGCGGTATTGGGTAGCTTTAGCGCTTCTAAATGCGCTAAGACTTCTGGCATCAGCAAGACCGGATCGCCCAAGTTGAAAGCTAAGACTCTGACCGGACGCGTCTTTCGTGTTTCTGGATTTTTCCAGTTGGCATCGCTAATGTAGATCGGGTAGGCATCTTCAACCCCTTCGTAGGCTCTAGCTTGGTACAGCCGTCGTCTAGCAAAAGCAATCGGCACAAACATATTAGATTTGAGTCGATTAATCATGACGATTTCACCATTCAACTGATTCAAAAGCTGTAGCTGGCTGTCGTAAAGGGCGTTCATAAAGCCAGTAAATAAAAACATCAGCAAGACGGCAAAGCCGACGCCGCCCAGAGAGGTGATAAACTTGCGGCGATCGTGAATTAGATTCAGGATGGCTAATGGTGTTCGCTTCCACACGGCTTTAACCCTTTTAAGCAAAGACATCTGCCGGATCAGCCTGCATCGCCCGCCGCACTGAGGCTAGCCCCGACAGACCACACATCAGCACGGTAAGGATCAGCACAAAAATGACCCGGCCTAGATTCATGCTGATGGGCAAGCTACCAGCGGTGGCGCTCACCGTTAGCTGATACAGCACCAGCGACACTAGCAACCCTGGCACATAGCCCATTAAGGCTAACAGCACCGCTTCTTGCAGCACCACCTTAAACAGGTAGCTGTTGCGATAGCCCATTGCTTTGAGGGTGGCGTATTCAGGTAAATGATCGCGAATGTCGGTGTAAAGAATCTGGTAGACAATAACGGTGCCGACGATGAAAGACACAGCCACGCCCAAGCTAAAGATGAAACCAATCGAGGTGGTTTGAATCCAAAAATTGCGATCGCGCTCAATAATTTCTGTTTTAGTTAATACCAGTACATCTGCTGGTAACTGCTCTTGCAAAGCCGCCGCAGTGCGGTCAATGTCGGCGGTAGGGGCTAGCTTGATCAAGCCGACGTTAATTAAGTCTAGCGGTCGGGGATCAAAAAAACGTCGAAAATTTTGATCGCTCATAATCAGCGTGCCATCTGCTGCAAAGCCGCCGCCGAGGGTGTACTGACCGCCAATAGTGACTTGGCGACGGTCGGCTTCAGTTTCTAGCCCCGTGGTTTGAGGGCCAAACTCAGGTCGAGATAAGCTGTCGATGAAGACTACATTCGGCTGCCGGAGGATTTGCTGGGCGGCGGGGGTTTGCAGCTCTGGCATTAAAAACACCGGATCTTCAGGATTAATGCCATAGACAAACATGGCTCGGCTGATGCGTGTTTCGGGATTGCGCCATAGCATGTAGTCGGCATAAAGGGGCATAGCGGCTTCAACGCCCTCAATCCCTGCGACTTGGTATAGTCGCTCGATCGGAAAAGGTTGAGTAGAGCTGATTTCGAGAGACTGGGGTGAAATTAAAAAAATCTCGGCATTGAACTGGGTGTAAAAGTTGGTTGCAGTGGTAATCAAAGCCCCCAAAAATCCCAGGTTCATAAAAATTAGCAGCACGGCAAAGGAGACACCTGCGATCGCAACCAACAAGCGGGTGCGCTCGTGTAGCAGGTTGTACCAGGCTAGGGGAATGCCGTTCATCCATCCTCATCGGTGACATCAATCACCACATCTACCTGGAGGTTGGTGAGGCTCGCGACCGCTTGGCTATCGCCTTCATCAATGCGGATGCGGACTTCGACAACGCGGGCATCGGCGTTAGCCGCCGGATCATCATCTAAAATATCGTTTTTGAAAATTTGCAGCCCGACTTCATCCACTACACCGACGAGGGTTTCGGCAAAAGCTCCGTTACGGCTGGTAATTTGAGCAGACTGCCCTACTTGCACCAAACCAATATCGGTTTCGTAAACTTCGGCCACAACAAACATTTGCTGAGTGTTGCCCATCGCCATCAGAGCGTCTCCCATCCCCACTGCTTCACCCGGCTGTACCAAAACATCTAAAATTTGCCCTGCTTGGGGAGCGCGAATGAGCGTGAGGGCTAGACGAGCTTCGGCTAGCGCTAAGTTTTGAGCGGCTGATTCAACCTTGACCTGCGCTTGAGAAAGCTGCAGTCCGGCTTCGGCTGAGCTAATTTGGGCTTGAGCGTTTCGCATATCAGTGAGGCGATTGGTTTCTAACTGCGATCGCGTGGCTAAGGCGCTATTAAGGTCTTCCTGGAGGCGATTGACCTCGGTTTGTTGCTGATCGAGTTCCTGGCGGGCGATCGCCCCTCGTTGATAAAGCTGTTGAAAACGCGTCAAATCGGTGCGTGCCAATGTCAGATCGGCTTCTAAGCTTTTGATGGTGGCTGCTTGGGCTTCTATGGCGTAGGTTTGAGGGGTATCAGACTGAGCGTAGCGGGTCTGGGCTTCTTGAATGCGCGTTTGTCCGACGGTGGTTTCGGCAGCTAGCAAGGCTTGGGCTTCAGCCAGTTCACTAGCAGCTAAATCGCGCTCTGCCAGACGCACTTCGTAGAGATCGAGATAAGCCAGTATTTGGTCGTCGGTAACAGTATCGCCTTCAGTCACTAAAATGCGACTGATGCGCCCCCCCTCTGAAGCCGCAATGTCCACCACTTGCCCTTGAGGTTCAATTCGTCCTAAGGCGGCGACGCTAACCTGTTGCGGCGGGGCTACTACCGCTTCTTCTAAGGCCACCTGACGCGCTACCATCAGCGATCGCGCCGTCCAAAACGTTGCTCCACCCACAAAAACCAAAGCCCCTAGCAATAGCCAAACGAGATTGCTTTTAAATGGCCCTTGAGTTTGATTTGCGTCCATAGATACTGCCTGTGTCGGTCAGTTTCGTTTGTCGTTGAGTATGGCTAAAATCTGATCACAATCTGTAACAACTCATCTTAGATCAGCCTGCTCGCTTCAGGATCTCACAAGCTGCATGAGGGTGACTTCCCAGACCAAACGCGGCTGTACAAAGCCTAACAAATGCTGTCGAGCTTGCTCTAGCTGCTGCAAATAAGGGATAGAGGCCGTAGTTGAAACTTGCCAGTATTGATGCTGCAGATAGTCCACCAGCCAAAGCTGCGTCTCAATTTCCAAAGTTTTGGCAATGTGTCGAGCTTGTTCGAGTGCTTGCCGCAAAGTCGCGGGTGGTTGCCGTAGCGCTTGCAACAGCTCAGCCGGAATAGCCTGTCGTTGCTGCCAGCTAGCGATCGCCTGACCGGGGCTACCCTGGGCGATCGCTAAAATCTCTGGATGCGCCAAAATTTCTGCCTGCCCGCTTTGAGTCAACACCTGCTGCATTTCGGCAGCACTAAGGCGACGAAAGGCAACCTGTTGACAGCGCGATACCAGCGTCGGCAGCAGCGCACTGCGATCGGGAGCCAGCAAAATCAACGTGGCTCGTCCAGGTTCTTCCAGCGTCTTTAATAAACCATTAGCGGCTGACTCAGCCATTGTTTCTGCTTGTTCAATAACCACTACGGCTCGTTCGGCTTCTAACGGCGGACGGCTGAGATAGCGGCTAATTTCCCGCACTTGCTCTAAACGAATTTGGGGCGGACTTTTGCGCCGTAGCCCAATATCCATTGCTTCAGTTGCTGTGAGGCGTTTACCCTGATGCAGATAAGTTGGCTCAACCCACAACAGATCAGGGTGGTTGCGCTGTTGAATACGGTGGCGTAGGGATGAGGGTGATTTTGTTGGGCTTAAAAGCTGCTCAGCCCAGGCACTAGCCGCCAGACTACGCCCCACTCCCTCTGGCCCGACAAACAAATAAGCTGGCGCTACGTGCTGTTGGGCAACTGCGCTTTCTAAAAGTTCGATGGCTTGGGATTGGCCGATGAGAGAGACGAAGGCAGCGGATACCATTGGCTCAGTTTGGCCTGCAAAATAGATTGAATGTGTTGCGCGATCGCGGTCTGAGAATCTTTAGCTTCAATAACCTGTGTGGTATGAGCGTTGCTTTGCGCCAAGTCCTCAAATCCCTGCTGTACCCGGCGATGAAAGCTCAGATCTGCCTGCTCCATTCTATCGGTTAGACCGCGCTGACGGGTGCGGTCTAGGCCAACTGCAACATCGAGCTTAAGCCATAGCGTCAAATCACTTTTGACGCCACCAGTAGCAATTTGATTGAGCTGTTCAATGAGAGAAAGGCTTAACCCCCGGCCATACCCCTGATAGGCCAGTGTGGAAGCGGTGAAGCGATCGCAGAGGATAAGATAACCCGCGGCTAAACAGGGACGAATCATTTCGTCAATATGCTGCGCCCGGTCGGCTGCATAAAGCAACAACTCTGCTGTGGGCTGAATCTGTTCTGAGTCTTGCGGCTGCAGCAAAATCTGCCGCAGTTGTGCGCCCAGATAAGTGCCCCCTGGCTGGCGAGTTTTCACAACACCCGCCACTAATTGGCTAGCTTGAAGCGATCGCAGTTCGGCACTGCTTTGCAGCCAGTCAAACAACAATTGCAGCTGAGTGGTCTTGCCACAGCCCTCAATTCCTTCAAAAACAATGAGTTTTCCCTGCATGTCAGTTCAATAAACGTTGCCGCATTGGCTACGGCTACCGGGTGGCGACATAAAATGAAATTTATCTAAAATTTTAAAGTTCAGAAGTTGTGGCCGAGTAGCAAGGATGCACCTGGAAAGCCAGCTTCCAAACCGGGATCAAACTAATCTTGGGCGATTCCTTGCCTACGGGCAAAAGTTCGGGCGAAAGATTGCAACACAGAGGAAAATCAGTAATATTACACACAAAAGTATTTGAGCCATCTGCTTTAGCTTAAGAGTGGCTAAGCCTTTCCAAGGGTCAGCTAAATGGCCGCCCCCAGTGAAGGACTAAGTAAATTAGTAGACGCCGCGTGACGCGCCTGTTCTGCAATCAAAATTGTAGGGCTTCAAGCTCAAAAAAGAAAAACGCTGCCAATTTAGAGAATCTTTCCTGAGACTGTATCGTTTTTTCGGAGAATATGGGTAGATGCAGGTTTGTTGTCTCTGGTGATCAGAAGCTAGTCTTAAAGAGGTAAATTAGGCATATTGTCTCTCTGTTGGCTCTATAGGGCATTGTTTCCCTGGTTAGACCCTCGTTTGTTCCCTGAGTTTAGATGATTTGTTGATATTTAGATTCTTATGGCTCGTTATACCAACTTATTCACATCAGCTGGTTCTGTGCCGACGCTGCGGCAATCGCTAGCCGAGACGCTGCGCGCTTGCGACCTCAACTTAGTCTACGAGACAGCCGACTACCTGGTGGCCAAAGAAAAGCCAGGGCAGGTTTCGTTTGCTAAGCTAACCACTGTTGAAGTTTTGATCAATCCGCCTTTAGCAGGCCAAAGCGAAGCGCGGGTCAATTTAGTGGTTAAAAATGAGGAGCTACCGCTACATGCCGACAACCACTGTCAGCAAGTTTTCGAAGCTGTCAATCAAGCCATTGTGCTGGCTCAAGCTTCCTAAGGGGGCAAAACCTCAAACTGGCTCATCTGAACTCAGGCTAGATTAGCCCACCCCAATGACAGGGATAGTTCATTAGTGCCCTGCGGTGTCGCCCTCGTCGGCTTCGTCAATCATGTTGGGGCTGATCAAAGTGATGTCGAACTCATCAGGGGGTAGCGTTGATCCAGAGTCACGTCTGAGCTGATAGTAAATAGCTCTTGCCTGAGGCCCAAAAACAATTTCATCCTCATTTTTGAGGTCGTGTGCCTGAATTTTACGGCCATTGATTAGCATACCGTTGGCGCTGGGTTTGCCTTTCAGGTTGCCATCTACAATCCGGTAGTAAAAAGTTTCGTCGTCCCTGGGCAGCTGTACTAAAGTCGCGTGGTGACGCGAGACAAACTGAGACGATAAGCGAATATCGCATTTTGGATCACGTCCGATTGAGTAGACTGACCCGTCTAAAATAATTTCGCGTCGTCCTTTACTATCTTCAACAATCAAAATGCTGCTGAACTGA
>NZ_JBQLZL010000004.1:111615-140738 GCF_052168255.1 Almyronema sp.
TACTATCTTCAACAATCAAAATGCTGCTGAACTGAGATTCTGAAGCCATTACCTAACCCTTGATTCAGTCAGAGAAGCGCAGTTACTAGATTAGCCTGCATAAGTGTAAACCACTTCATGTAGATACTACGCAATTCTAAATTCTCGCTTGCGCCAGTCCGTAAATGCAATCCCTAAAGTTGGCTGTTTGACTAGGTCAATTCATCTAATTGCTTGGAGAGATGGGAGCACTCCGACCAGTTCCCTGGCAGTTTTGGCTATTTAAGTTTCAATGGCACCGTCTCGCAAGCGCCGCAGCAGCCAATCAAAGCGAATAGCCGCCAGCGACATATTGGCTGCCATGTCAAGGTTAAATGTTTCATCCGAAAGATCGAGGGGACGCCAGTGGGCAGCGTCGTGAATTTTTTGTACGGTTCCTCTGAGCCGAGTAGACAGCAAAATGGCTAAGGCGCGATAAAATCTGGCGGCAAACCAAACATCCTGCTCAAGCTTTTCAATCAAGCGATCTTTAGGAATAGCCAGCACCAGGCTAGGGGTAATGGCTTTTACGGTCGCTGACGGTAAGCGAGTATCGACAAATGACATTTCGCCCACCACTTCCCCGCTGGAAAGATGGGCAATAATTTGATCTTTGAGGGCCGCAACTTGTACAGTCAGCGTGCCATCGAGCAAGAAGTAGATAGCATCAATGGGTTTACCTTCATGGATCAAAACGGTGTTTTGGGGGATTTCTTGCCGCTTACCAGTTGAAATTAGCCAGTCAATATCGTCATCATCCAACACTCCTAGAATAAATAGAACTCTTTTCATCCGCGTTACCTAATGGGGCGTGCTGAATTCATTTACATTAGCTTAGTAGGGCATTGCTTATTTTCTCCGACAGCGCGACTAATTCTGCATGCAGCTTTCTCTCTTTTCCGAAACGGATACGCTTCAAGCTCGGGCTTTGTTTTTAGGCCAGAGTCTCGATCTAGAGCCATTTAGCACGACCAACTCGCTGGCGACAACTCCATTGATGGTGAAAGCGGGCGATCAGGGTTGTGCAGTGTTATTTGATTATGGTGCGGTAATTGTGATCGGACTCTCTCCTTTAGAAGAGGTTAACTTTTTAGCTGCTTTGGAGGCGCTGGTAACGGCACCTTTTGCTGAACCGGAGACGGAAGAAATTACGATTCATCTGGATGGAGCTAAGGCCGGTAAGGTGGAAAATGACACCCTCTGGCTGGCTGAGTTTGATATTCCCAGCTTGCAGATTGTGTCTGATATTTTGGCCAAGAGTGTGGTTTTGGCGCACTATGAAATGGGGGCTGCGGCTGTTTTCGATCGCATCGAACCTTTTGCCGCCAGTTTGCAGCAACTCAGCAACAACCGCAAACAAGCCAACGAACTTCTGCGACAGATTGGCAGTACGCTGCTAATTCAGCACAAGATGGTAGGGCGGGTTGAAATTATTGATAAGCCTGAATTGCTTTGGGAGTTTCCAGATCTCGATCGCCTTTATCTGCGCTTAGAGGATGAATACGAAATTCGTGAGCGTCATTTGGCTTTAGAACGTAAATTGGATCTGGTTTCGCGAACAGCCGAAACTGCTCTAGAACTACAGCATCAAAACACAGGACTGCGCTTAGAGTGGTACGTGGTGATTTTGATTGTGATCGAGGTGCTGCTTTCGCTTTACGATTTGTTTGCCAAACGGTTTGCTTTTTAAGGGTTTGAGGCTGTTGGAGTGGCGGAGCGGCGATCGCCGTCGATTGTTTATATGTTGACCCCGATTGAGACTGGATTGTTGATCGCGATTGCCTTGCTGCTGGTATCCATTTACGGCATGGTAATTTTTTTTGGGCGACAAAATGAGTCTCTAAATCAGGCACCTCACCTAACGGCGATCGCGGTGATGCCGCTACAGCTACCCCGCGTGAGTGTGATTATTCCGGCGTACAACGAAGCTGCCAATATTCAAAGCTGCGTAGAAGCGGTGCTGGCCAGCCAGTTGCCAGAAACGACTCAGCTTCAGGTGATTGTGGCTGACGATGAATCGACCGATCAGACGCTTGCGATCGCCCAAACCTTAGCCGCTTGCGATCCGCGCCTTGAGATTGTGCAGGTACCGCCTCGTCCGGCTGATGCTGTTTGGCGAGGTAAAAATTGGGCTTGTGCTAACGCCGTGAAGCAAGCGACTGGCGACTACTGGCTCTTTATTGATGCGGATGTGCGTCTAGGGCCGCAAGCGATCGCAACGACGCTGCAAAAAGCTGAGCAAGCCCAAATTGACCTGCTTAGTTGTGCGCCTAATATTGTCTGTGGCTGTCTGGCTGAATGGTTGGTACAGCCATTGATGATGAGTGTGCTGGCGATTGGTTTTAGCTTTGAAGGGGTCAATGATCCGGCTCAGCGCGATCGCGCCTTTGCGGCTGGCCCATTTATGCTTTTTCGCCGTACCACCTATGAAGCTCTGGGTGGCCACGAAACGGTTGCTGAAGATCTTGTAGAAGATGTCGCCCTGGCTCGTCTGGTCAAACGCAAGGGGCACAAATTGCACTACACGCTGGCGCTAGCGCTCTTGCAGGTACGAATGTATCAAGATTTTGCCAGCCTTTGGGAAGGGTGGACGAAAAACTACTACGTGGGTACCGGGCGTAATCTGTTTTCTACCTTGTATTCTGCTTTTGCTATTGGGGTGGTGTTTGTGTTTCCCTGGTTGGGGTGGGCGATCGCCTTGACTAGCTGGCTGATTGCCTGGAATGTTGCGGCGTTTTCAGTTCAGCCCTGGCTGCTAGGGTTGGCTGTTGCGTTGGCCTGGGGCGCGATCGCTTTGCAATACTTTTATCGCTTACAATCGGCTCGCCGCTTTGGGCAGCCGCTTCGATACTTCTGGCTCAGCTGGCTGAGTGGGTTGCTGGTAGCCGCGATCGCGATTGGCTCGGTGATTAAAACCGAAACGGGGTGGGGCTGGACTTGGCGCGGGCGATCGCTAGCGGTCAAGCAGCAGGAGTAGCATGTCACTGAAAACGATTCAGCTTAAGACGTATCAGGCTGCCTATCGGCAACAGGGTCAGGGAACCCCGCTGATTTTTCTCCACGGTTTTTTGGGTAGCAGCGCTAACTGGCAACCCATTATGTCTCAGCTACCGCTTGATTACCCCTGTATTGCTTTAGATCTGCTGGGCTTTGGCGGGTCTTCACAACCGCCGCTGAAATATACCATTTGGCATCAGGTTGCTTTTTTGCAAGAATTTATTGCCGCTCTCGATCTCCAAGCGGTTCATCTGGTTGGTCATTCTTATGGTGGCTGGGTGGCAGCAGCCTACGCGATCGCGGCTAGTGGCTACACTTGGGCGGCTGACTATAGCCGTTGGCTACCGCCAACTGCCGCTGATCCCCGGTTGATCTCTCCGGCTCGTCTAAGCCTGGTTGCCCCTGCTGGCATCCGCGATGATAGCTTTGTCGGTCGCTATACCTACCTCAGACCCCTGCTTTGGCAAACCCCTCTTATCGATTGGATTTTGAGCGCGATCGCCCCTTTAGCCCGCTTATGCCATCAGGAGGCAACCTTTGCCCAAATTTATCGCGCCCGCACAGAATTGCTTAAGCAACCAGTTGCTAGATCGTTTTTAACCGATCGCCTAACCCCGACCGATGCGATTGATACTGTTGAACCCTATCTGGGCGCGATCGCGGCTCCTACCCAGATCATTGCGGGTGAACTCGACAGCACCATACCGCTGTGGCACTGCCAAACCTATGCTGCTGGTATTCCTCAGGCTCAGTTAACGGTTTTGCCCCAGGCGGAACACGATTTAATCCAAACCCATAGCAAAGCGATCGCCCAACTGATTACCCAGCCCGTTACGCCGTAGACTGCCGAAGAGTCATAGCCTCGCGCTTTTGCCTGCTGCCTTTGCCCTACACAAACCCGCTCACTTTACTAACCAGCAAAGACATCGCTTTAGCCCCAAGCGTTAAGACGCTTCAAATCCTGAAAGCCGCCGCCAGAAACTTTGCCTTTTGCCTTCTGCCTTTCGCTACAGGGCTTTTACCAAACGTTCAATAAACCATTCGTGATCCCAACTGCCACGCAACTGCGACAGCCCAAAGCGAGCCACAACCAAATCTAACGAAGGAATAATCGTCAAAAGCTGACCCTGATAGCCAGAAGCCATAAATGCGTCGGCAGGCATTTGAGGCCGAGGCGATCGCTTAGAGGCATAGGAACGGGGTACCTTGAGCCAAAAATGAGCGCCATACTGCTGCTGGGGAGCAGCCGGAGCCGGGGTACGAGAATACGCTACCCACCCCTCTGGTAAAAGCCGCTCTCCGCGCCAAACGCCATCTTGCAAATAAAGCTGGCCAAACTTGGCCCAATCTCTGGCGGTAGCGTACAAGTAAGAAGAACCGACAAATGTGCCAGCAGCATCTGGTTCTAAAACAGCGCTGGTCATGCCCAAAGGCTCAAACAAAGCCCGATGCGGAAAAGCAAAGTAGTCAGCCGCTGTGCCCCCCACCACTTGGCGAATAATCTGGCACAAAATCAGGGTAGTGCCGCTAGCATAGCTCCAATGAACTCCCGGTGCTTCTTCTAAAGCGCGATTAGCCGCATATGCGGCCATATCACCCCGACTAAACAACATCTTGGTGACGTTTGAAAGCGGATTGCTGTAAATTTCAGAGAAGGGCAAGCCACTGCTCATCCGTAAAAGCTGATCTAGCGTAATTTGATCGCAGCGATCGCCCGCTTCGTTACAGTCGGCCACCAGACTATACGTATCGAGCGCTAACTTTCCCTGCTGCACCAAAATGCCAATTAGAGCATTGACAACACTTTTAGCCATCGACCAGCCCAAGAAGGGGGTTTCGGCGGTAAAGCCAGGTGCATAGCGCTCAGCAATAATTTCACCCGCTTGTACTACCAGCACAGCCCGACTACGCTGTAGCCGCCTGGGGTTCGATTCTTCAAAAGCAGACGCGATCACTGAATCTAGCGCCTCTGCCTGGACGTGAGCGGGCAAGCCTGAAGCTATCGGAAACTCGAACGTGCTTTTGGACTGGCTTGCACCAAAGCCTAGGGGATTGGGTTGTTGCCGAATCACTGGCTCAGGAATATCTACTACCAGCGTGCAGCCTAAACCTGGCCGATAAATGACCTTGCGCCGCGCTAACCCTAGCACAGAGGCCGTTACTGTCTGCGCTTGCCAGTCAATCTGAGTTTGTACGTATTTGAGTAAAGCCAGGTTATCAACCGCTAAATCTTCGGCTAAAACCGCTTCCGGTTTGCGCCGCGCCACAAAAACGCTAGAAGCCAAAATCTTAGCTTTATAAGCCGCTGCCAGTAGAGCCGTCCGCCATAACACATACAGACCTGCCCACCCTAGCAAGATTGCCAAGATACTCAGCCCACTTAAAATTGGAGCGGATAAAATTGCCATTCATTTCGGCTAATGCATCAGTTCAAACTTTTAGCAAATTCTCGTTTAGATTTTACCTGTCTATCGATACAAACTCGAAAGCGTCTGTCTATCTCTGCTTCAAGGTAGACCAATAAAAGAACGAATCTACCTACGATGAAAAACAGCCCTGCTAGCAGATTCAGTTGAGGGTCTGTTCAGCAGAGACTTAACTTAAAAACTAAAGGAGATTTTATGGAGTTAGGCATTAAGGATAAAGTTGCCGTGATTACAGGCGGCGACTCCGGCATTGGGCGAGCAACAGCAAAATTGCTAGCGGCTGAAGGAGCCAAAATTGCTCTGATCGATAAAACGACCGATCCCCTACAAGACACGGTTGCAGAAGTCCAAAAGGTGGGAGAGGCGTTGGCCGTTCAGGCAGATCTGAGAGATTTGGAAGCCGTTAAGTCTGCTAAGCAGCAAATCCTCGATCGCTTTGGCGCTGTTCACATTTTGCTAAACGCTGCAGGCATCACCGGAGCGACTAAACCCTTTCTAGAGCTAAGCGATCAAGACTGGCACGAAACCTTAGAGGTAGACTTTATGGCTGCCGTTCGCGTCTGTCGAGCCTTTATTCCCTGTATGCAAGCAGCGGGTTGGGGACGGGTTGTATTGATTACTTCTGAAGATGCTATTCAGCCTTATACAGACGAAATGCCCTACTGTGCTGCGAAGGCAGGCGTTTTGAATCTGGCAAAAAATCTCTCCAAAGCCTTTGCTAAAGACGGTGTTTTGGTCAACTCGGTTTCGCCTGCCTACATCGCTACGCCCATGACCGACAAAATGATGCAGCAGCGAGCTGAAGAAAAAGGGATCAGTTTTGACGAAGCAATTGAAACTTTCTTAAAAGAGAAGCGGCCTCACCTGGAACTACAGCGACGGGGCAAGGCAGAAGAGGTGGCAGCGGTCATTGCTTTTCTCTGTTCTCAGCAATCTAGCTTTGTAGTGGGTGCTAACTATCGAGTGGATGGGGGATCGGTAGCCAGTATTGGTCTTTAAGCCAATGGGCGATCGCCTACACCTGTCACGGGTCAGATGTTTCTTTTGGCGTAGCGCCGCACAATCAAGCCATATGCTCACTTTTATGTAAAAGATTATGCTGAAGCCCTGGATGATTATTGGTGGCATTACTATCGCGATCGCTGTTCTTGGCAGTAGCCCTATTCCGCCAACGGGTGTGAAATGGTTTCGGCGGCTACAGCGACCTAGCTGGCTCACGTTTGAAAAAGCAATTCCGGTGATTTGGACTGTTGTTTTTGTCTGCGGGGCTTGGTCAGCTTATATCGTTTGGCAGCAGGATCCAGGCAGCACCCGTACCTGGGTTCTAATGGGTATCTATGCGCTGTTAGAAGTTGTCACCGTTGCGTACTCAACCGTTATGCTTTGGGTCAAAAAGCTAACGGTGGGTTTAGTGATTGGCGCTACGGGCTTTGTCATTGGCTTGCTGCTGGCGATCGCGGTTTTGCCCCTGTCGCTGGCCGCGGCTGCTTTACTGTTGCCCTACTTAATCTGGAGTCCTATTGGTACCTATACCACTTGGGCAATGATGCAGCTTAATCCAGCAGAAACTTGATAGCCTAAGCGATTGACCGATGTAGATACAGACAAAATGAAAAGCTTGCTGTCGGCAGCTTGCAGGAGTTGAAGCGTCTTAACGCCTGTAGCTACAGCTTGATCAGAAAAAAGGGAGAGGCAAAAGCTAAGCCTTAAAGCAACAGTCTCTTAGCCTTCGCCTTGGGCTTCTGTAGGGGGCAACTGCTCAAAAATATGGCCAATAATCTGGCTGGCTTTTTCGTCTAATTTGTCCCAATCAATGCTGCCTGCTTCTTCGTTTAGTAGCTGTGAGTCAACCGCAACCGGATAATCTTCGTCGCCTGGGGGAGTGTAGTCTCGAAAGCAAACCTGGTAGCACAGTTGCCACACGTCAACGGTTTGTAGCTGATTACCTGCTTTAAGTTGCAGTTCATACAAGGGGGTAGGCGTGGGCAATAGGGCAAGCTGTTGCTCGATTTGGTCAATCTCAGCTACGCTCTGAGCCTGACGGATTTGACCTTGTAAATCTTCAAATTGTTGTTTTTGAGCCGGGGTTGCATCCGTTGGCCAAACTTGCTCTGTTTGGTAAGAACCTTGCCAGCTAGAAGCTTCTAGCTGCTTGCGAATATTGTCAATCACCCGGATTAAAGCAGGTTGCATCAAAGCTTGCGCTAGCTGCCAGTCACGCTGGGTTGAAAATTTGGGCATGAGCACTCACCAATGCCAAACTGAAAAAATGTTGAGCGATCGCTGCGATCGCCTTTCTTAGTATCTTAGAAGACGCTCAGCTCGGCAATTCTCGTTAGCTTTTTAGCCTATTTACCTGCTCAAGATTGAGATGGATTATTGAGCGGCCATTGGCTGTAAAGGCGCTTTAGCGTCTATTTAGGCTACGGCATTCAAGCACTGCTGTTGTTTTCAAAAACAACGGAGCAACCCATCCTCCGCTACTTTTGTAGCTTCAGCCTCAGCCTGCTACAGAGATATAGGTGAGCTTCTCTGCGATCTTCTATGCCTTAGCTAAAAAGGGATTAGAGGAGGGCAGTCCCCCTGGCAACACCTTCTAGCCATTGTTGGGAGTGCCCCACCAAGCAATTAAAATCAGCAGATTTTGCCGCAAGATTTGCCCGATTTGCAGACTTTAGAAAAGGCAGATTTCGACTTTTAGCTACGCTAAAAGGGTAGATTAAAAGCGCTAGATAACGACGTTCAGCAGTCGGATTTCTGTGCTAAGGTGCATGAGTACGATACATTTATTTTCGGTGGCAAAGCTTGTTCTTAAGATTTTCACTTTTCAGGCGAATCTCCGAATCTAAGTGAAACTGCATTTTTCAGGCTGGAGGTTAGCCCATGACAGTTTATATTGGCAATCTGTCCTACGATGTTACCAGTGAAGATCTAGAGCACATTTTCGCTGAATATGGCACTGTTAAGCGCATAACCCTCCCCACTGATCGCGAAACAGGTCGTCCGCGTGGTTTCGGTTTTGTTGAGATGGGAGAAGATTCAGAAGAAGATTCTGCTATCGAAGCCTTAGATGGGGCAGAATGGATGGGTCGCGACCTTAAGGTCAACAAGGCCAAGCCTCGAGAAAAGCGCAGCACCCCAGGTGGTGGTCGCTTCGGTCGGCGTGGAGATTCTCGCGAAGATCGTAGCTTTTCTCAACGTTTTTAAGCGCGTAGGTTATTGCATGCTTTTGGCAGACTCGCTGTCTGCTTTTTTTGTCTAGATGGAGAAGACGATATGGCCCAAGTTACCCTGGAAGAAAACGAAGGAATTGAGTCAGCGTTACGGCGATTCAAACGCAAAGTTTCCAGAGCCGGTATCTTTCAGGATATGAAAAAGCACCGCTACTTTGAAACCCCGCCGGAAAAGCGCAAACGCAAGCAGCTAGCTCGACATCGCCAAAGAAGATGGTCTTCTAGGCGAGCTAGGCAATCTTCGTAGGCAAAGCGGCGATCGCGGGTGTATTTTTGGGATAACGCCCCGTCGCTGTTGCCCTATTTGACTCGTCAATTAGAGCGGGATGCTGCAAAAACCACAGTGTTTCTTGAAAGTAACCCTCTCCCATTGACATAGGAGGTAGCTGATGCTGCTGCAAGACTTGTTGTACTTGCGCAAAGGCGCGGGGCAACTGGTTAAAGGGAATATCTGGAAAAGCGTGGTGAACCGCGTGGTAGTTTAATCCACCCATTAGCCAGCTCACCCAGGCGGGGGCTTTAAGATTTCGACAGGCATAAAGCTGAGTCAGTTGATAGCTACCTGCCTGCTGCCATAAGCCGTAATGCTCAAGATGATCACGCGTTTGGGCGACAAAGCCGATTACTCGCTCTAGCACTAACCAAAAGACCAGGTATTGAAGCAAAACCTGGTAATGCCAAACCAGGCTCAACAAAGCAATTTGCGTCCACCCAATCCCCACGCTGTCAACCAACAGTTGCCGCTTCAGGCGGGGATTGACGGCTCTTAGCAGCCATGCTTTGCTAAGCGTTTTCACAATCATCCCCAAGCCCCCTAAACCCAAAAGATCGACAGGCCACTGATGACGAACATACCAGCGTTGCCAGGGGGCGGCAGCTTGATATTCTAAGTCTGTCCACTGTACCCTTTCCGGATCTTGCAAATTGATCCCATTCCAACCGTGGTGGAGGCGGTGCAGCTCAGCATACAGGCCATAAGGCCACAACATGGGCCAGCTTAGCAAACGAGGAATCACCGTTTCAAACCCATCCCAACCCGTGAGGGTATGGTGCATCATGTCATGGGTGCAGATCAGCAGAAAGGCATAAAACAAACCTGCGATCGCCGTTAAGCCCACAAAAGCTACCCAGCTTTGGCTCAGCCAAGCCAAACTCATAAAGCAGAGCAGCAGCAAACCAAGGCTGCCAAATCGCCAAAGCCCAACGCTAGGATTTAGCTGATAGCAATCAGCAGTTGCAGCTTGTAAGTCTCGCTTTAAACTTTGAAGCTGAAGAACGGGGCGATGCATGCATTACCACCCCCTTTTTTTGAGGTTGCTGAGAAAGGTGATATCTCTAGGATAGCGAATGGCTTATTCGAGTTGACGAAACTCAACATCTAAGCTAACCACTGTTGGCGCGATCGCTTGGACGCTGGGGTTATCTGAAGAAAATACACCTTCTCCAGACACGGCTAGCATATCTTCCTCGGCTGCTTCTGCCGCCGAAGGCGACAAACGAACATAGAGCTTGCCCTGATATTCGGCCAGTCTAGTTCCTTCTAAAAAAGCATATCCCCCATAGTCCCAGCCAAATCCGCTGAGCTGAAACGGCCCTAAGATTGCCTCTAATTCTGATAGCGGCATGCCTACAGATAGCCCTTCAGGGGTTTTCCAGTCGCTACCAAAGTCAGTGACGCTAAATAGCTCAGTGCGGGCTTCGTCTAGCCAAACCACCAAAAAAGACTGGTCAGCGCCCAAGTTAACTTCTGTAGCGGGTAAATTGAAGGCACCTTCTGGCCCCGGCCAGATCGTATTGGTCAGGGCAGCTTCGCCAAATAAGTCAACTAAATCATCGGCAGTCGTTTCGCGCGTTATAGGCCCTACCCGCTCTCCAGGGACGATTAAAAAATCGTTGCTAGCAGCTTCTAGGTCGGTCGAGGTGTCTGGCGTTTGAGCCGCAGGTGTAGTAGTGGCTGTAGATTCCGTCGGTGGGAGGGCTTCTTCTGAAGCCACTTCTGAAGGAGTACAGCTTACGAGATAAAGTCCTGACAAAAGGATGAAGCCTGTAATGACACGTTTCATGAGACGAAATATAGCGAATGGCATTTAGAGAGGGGCAACAAGTTATTAGATAATTTGACCGAGTACGCAAGGACGGATAGCGCGATCGCTGTCGCTTTGTCTGATGAGAGGCAATCACTATAGTACGCCGACCTGGTAGCCAAACTGGCTAAACAGCGTTTGCCATTCCCACCCTTGCTATTCTAGCCAGCTAGCTTAAGCGCCAAATGACTTCTCACTTCAATCTCTGCGGCTGTGAAGCTAAGAGTTGTCGATAAGCTGCGATTGTTTGCTGGGCGATCGCAGGCCAACTGTAATGCGTTTGAGCGTATTGGTAGGCGTTTTGTCCGCGTTGTTGGCGCTGTTGGTCATCCTCAAGGGCTTGCTGCAGGGCTGCTGTTAGGGCTGTTTGCTGACAGGGAACAACCCAGCCCGACTGACTTTCCGCGATCGCATGCCAAATATGTACCTGGTCAGAAATGACCACAGGCTTACCAGCAATCATGGCTTCGGCCACTGCAATCCCAAAATTTTCGTAGTAAGAAGGCAGGACGAAACAATCCGCTGCTGCCAGCAAAGCGGATTTTAGCTCTCCTGTCACAAACCCCGTCAGGGTTGTTTGAGATTTGAGCGCAGACGTTTGGATGCGCTGCTGAATTTGCTGCTCGTAATGGCGATCTTGAGGATTGGCCCCGCTCAAAATAAAGTGAAAAGCAACCCCACTTTGAGCCAGCGTTTCCAAAGCAGGCAGCAGCAAATCCAACCCCTTTTTGGGATCAATGCGAGACATATAGAGCAAAATAGGGGTCGCTGCAGGAATTTGGTAGCGATCGCGGATCTCAGCCTGACTCAGCCCAACGGCTGCTGGTGCAGCGACCCCCAATGGCAAGATTAAACCAGGAGTTGTGGTACCGAATCGCTCTGAAACTTTCGCTTCTTGTTCGCTAGTAAAGTGCAGGGCGGCTGCGCCCGCTAAATTTGCCTTTTCGAGCATGGCAACATAAATCCGTTTGAGGTGGCGCTTTTTGCGCAAGTCAGCCGGATCAAGCGTCCCTAAAGGGCGCAAAAGATAGGGTAACCCTTGCTGACGGGCTACTGTAGCCGCCGCACTGCTCAGGGGAGAAAACAGAGCATGAATATGGGCAATATCGTAGGTTTGAGCGTGCTGAGCTAGCCACCGCAACAACCCTAACGAAAACTTATAGCGCCGAAACGGTGAACAGCGAAAATACCAAACCGTATAGCCATCTTCTTGGACAGGAACCTGCAACGGCACCGCCAAAGGCGGCTCATCTACATCCCCATTGGAGTCTGTCGTGAGCACGGTGACTTCAGCCCCTACGCCTGTCAAGGCTGCTGACAACCCCCGCACCATTTGGCTAGGGCCTCCATACACCAACGAAATTGATGGCACAATTTGCAAAACTCGCAGCGGCTGATTCATTTTTTCTTCCTCTCTCCCCTCCCTTCAGGCTTTAACCCCGCTCTTTAAGCGACCTGGCTTCCCGGTTTTACAAACGTGATACTGGTGAGTTGGGTAGCTGCCTGCGCCAATGGAATGAGCCGGATCGGGCATGGGTTAACGCCCCAAAGATTGATAAAACGCTAACTGCTGTTGAGCCAAAGCGTGGTTCGTGTATTGGCGCATGGCGCGTTCATACCCCTGCCGAGCTAGGTCTTCCCTCAATTGGGGCTGCTCTATCAGCTTCTGCAAACAAGCCGCTAGCGCCTCCGCCTGCGCTTCCGGAAAAACCAGACCTGCGGTTCCAATTACATGAGGAATTTCACCAGAGTCTGAGCCAATTACAGGCACACCGCAAGCCATGGCCTCAATTAGGACATGGCCAAACTGCTCCTTCCAGCCAACTGCCGTCATCGTCTTAAACTGATAGGTTGTTTCAGACGGTAGTACCAGCGTCTGCATTAGGTTGATATAGCGGGGTACGGCATCGTGGGGTACACTCTCTACCCAAATCAGGCGATCGCGAACGCCTGCCTGTTCTGCTTTGTCTAGCAGCGTCTCTTGAAGTGGCCCGCGTCCAAGTAACAATAACTTCCAGGGGCGATCGCCTAACTGAATTACAGCTTGTAGCAACGTTAGCAGCCCTTTTTCCGCTACAAAACGACCGACAAAGCCAATAACAAAATCTTCTGGACGAATACCCAAAGAAGAGGCTAGTTCGGGCTGGGGCTGGGGTTGGAACAACTGCTCGTCTACACCAAGCTGCGGCATGACCTGCATTGCCCCCCGGTAGCCCCGTTGGCGTAAAATGTCTGCCCCATCTTGATTACCCACGATGACACCGTCTGTTTGCCCCAACGTATAGCGCTCTAGCAGTGAAACCGGAAACTTCAACTCATAAGGCAAATTCCACCAGGTAAAAAAGACGTTTTTGGCTTTCAAACCCAGTAGCTTGTTGAGCGTTATCAATTGAGCATAGGCCAAAGCTTTCGAGCCTTGTTCAACCTGAATAATGTGGGGACGAAACTGCCGTAGCAAAGTCACCACCTCTAGGCCAAAACACAAAAGTCCCTGATTGTTTTCACTAAAATTAGCGACGGGTACAATCCGAAAGCGTTCAGCGTGCTGGGGTTGGGGTTCAATTATGCGATTTTGTACTCCGCCCGGACGCCAGCGGCGAGGGACAACGACAGTCACTTCAACATCGGGTGAGAGTGCAGCTAATGCCCTGAGCTTTTCGCAGTTGAGATCGACAATATAGGTATGGCTAGCAACCAGAACTCTCATAGGTTTACGCATTCATTTAAGAGCAGCACGACTGGCTTAAACCAATTCTTTTTGGCTTTGGTTTTGGGAAGAGATGCAGGCGGGCATGGATTGGGGCTGAGTATAAACCCGCTCTTGATTACCCGTCTTGATTAGCGTGCCCACGGCATCTAAAAAGCCCAAGCTATAAAACCCGAAACGACTCATGACTTTGAGCGGAGAACCGCTTTTGTTACAAGGGGGATGGCCTAAAACGTGGCAATCAAATAGCCGCCCAGCCAGACGTAGCACCTGCAGCGGCGTCAAATTTTTGAGCGCCATCAAAAAGTGATTGTGATAAAAGGTGATTTGATAGGCTAAAGAACGCGTACTAATATCGTGACAGCCGCCTGTTTCTTCGCCCAAATGGATTAAATGCGCAGTTGGTGAATACCAGATCTTATAACCCGTTTGGCGAATACGCAGACAAAAGTCGGACTCTTCCCGGACGGCACTGCCACGAAAGCGTTCATCAAAGCGGAGTTGGTGTCGCTCAAATAACAGCCGCCGAAAAGACATGTTGCAGCCTCGAGCGGTGAGTACCTGCTGAGGCTTAATGGTATGCACCAGATCAATGTAATACCAGGCAATGCCCGGATCCATCGCCTGGGGTGGCAGGTCGGTAATCTGTAAGTCAGGCCGAGCATCTGCTAGCTTCATGCGATCAAAAACGCGGCCAGCCACTGCTCCAACATCAGGTCTATCGGTGTATACCTGAGCGTGCGCTTGCAGATACCCCTCTGGAAGTTCGACATCATCGTCGATAAAAAGAATAATGTCGCCGACGGCTCGTTCAACGGCGTAGTTACGGGCAGCCGGTAAACTCGCCCACTCCACCTGATACAACTGAATTTTGCCTTCAGCGGCGAGTTTTTTTAGCAGGGCTTCTGTTTCGGGCTGGTGGTGGCGGGTTTGATCGACCACAATCACTTCATAGGCGGGATACTGTTGCGCCAGAGTATTTTTTAAGGTTGCGCAAAGTACGGCTTCTCGCCCGTAGGTGGGGACGATGACAGAAATAAAAGGGCTGGTCACAATGCAATCTCCTTGCCTGGTTAGGTAAAGTCCACCATCTTCTTCGATTTGAGCTTCTTAGCTGCTTTGCCACTCTGGATAGGATCTTCAAGGCTGGCTTGCAGACGCTCTCGCTGGTCAATTTCAGGAATTTTTAGAGCAATGCCCGCTGCTAGCCAGTAATAGACGTTGACCGGATCCACATCCAGCGGATAGTAGTAGGGAAAATAGCTAATAAACAAAACAAAAACCCACATCGAAGCTGCATAGCCACGTAGGTTTTTTTCTTTGGTGGAGCGGTAGGCTCTAAAGGTGGCTACTGTGAGGACGGTGTAGAGAATGAGCAAAGCAAACAATCCCAACCAGCCGATTTCAAAGCAAACTTTAGGATGATAGGTTTCTATCAGTTCAACTTCGCCAAAAATACGGGCAGCGTTGGTGGCTCGTCCTACGCCTCTGCCTAGAATGCCCTGCTGCTCATTCATCACCCACAAAAACTGGTTGCGAATAAAGAGGTGTGGGGGAGAGGCATCCCAACGGCTTTGAAAGCTGTTGAGTCGGGCTTGAATAACTTCTGGGTTGCGAATGGCTAAGAAAGTAAGAATTAAAGCCAAGCCAATGCCTACAGGCACAAAACGTTTGAGGTTGGCAACTTGACCCGTTAAAAAGGCCAAAATAACGACGGTGGTGGGGACGAGCATCAAAGCAATCCGCTGCCCTGAGATGACGGCCATGATAAAAACAGCCACCATCGAAACCAGTCCTACTGTGCGCCACAGGGGTGAGCGATCGCTAAAGGCTGTGCCAAAGCTAAAGAAAGCTGACGAAATTAAAAACCAGCCCCACTGCCAGGGCGCAACGAAAGTACCGGGGAGGCGAATTTGTCCTTGGGAGGGGGTGTACAGCAGCGAACCGCCCACAAAACAGCGGGCTTTGAGCGAAGCTTTGAATAGATCAGCCCCTGACCCGGTGGTGCCTTCGCAAATGCCAGTTTTGAGCATGAAATATTGCACCAATCCCAAAGAGCAGGCCACCAAAATTAAAACCACTTGCAATCGCAAAATAAAGTAGAGGTCTTCCCGATTGCGCAGCAGATAGTAAATGCAGGGGATAACGAATAGGTAACCCACCAGGGTCTTAAGCCCTAAAATGCCAATCAAAATAGCCTGATCGCCACTGCTAAACTGCTGCGGCACATTGACGAATAAAAGCGTCATTGTAGTTAGCAGCAGCAGCAGCGTCAGGGCTAGCTTTAACGATTTGGGAATGACAAACGGTAAGCCCTTGCGACGGCAAAACTGCATAACGGCGATCGCTGCCGGAATGTAGAAAGCATCTTTGGCTAATTGCAGAATAGAGCTACCCCCCAAAGCATAGGTAATCGTGCCGGAGAAGGGGATATAAGCCACAAAGGCGTATACCGCTAAGCGAGGATAGCGAAACGACAAGCTAAGACACAGAAGGCCAAACCCTGCGCCTATGCCCAACACGGGATCGACAATTAAGCTAATGATCAGCCCCACAAAAGAACAGGCAGCACAGGCGGCAAGCGTATAGGCAATCAGGGCATCCCGCGCTTTCTTGGCTTGTCGCTGCTGGGCTTTAAGTTCTTTGGCGCTGAGTGTGGAGGTTTCCTCTGAAACTTGCTTTGAGCTTTTTTGCTTGCTTTGACGCTTAAGAGAAGAGGAACTGGCCATGCTCGATGATGATCACTGTGTTTACTTTACCCATAGCCCAAGACGAATTGCGATTGGCGTAAGATTCCGCTGGCTATACGCAATCTTTATGGTGAGGTGCCTATTCAGTCCCTAAAAAATGGTCGTCAGTTGATTCAACCTGGCAGCTAAGTCTGTGGGGTTTAACCGTCGCTATTTATCGGCCTAATAAGTTGGGTACATCTTCGCAGCCACCTGGAATCGTCGGGCGACTGCGGCTACCGCACCAGGCGCAGCAGTAGTGCCGCTGGGTTTCAGACATCCGCTGTACGCCCGTAAAGTTTGCTCCTTCGACTACGGCTCCGGTTTGGGCACCTGTGAGGTAGTTGGGTGGTTCGGTACGGCTCCGGGGTGAGGCGGTTTCTAAAGAGCCATAAAAAAAACGAGCACCCATGAGGTCAGCGCCTGCCAAATTGGCTTCATAAAGAATGGATCGGGCTAGATTGGCTCGTACTAGGTCGCCCTTTTGAAGATTGGCTCTAACCAAATTGGCATCGCTGAGATCGCTCCAGCGCAGGTCACTACCTGATAAATCGCTAGCGGCTAGCATGACGCCTAAGTCAATCACACGGGTGCCGCATTGGCGATCTTCGGCATAGCCCCCTGTGCCATCAAGAATGGGGCGACCCAAGCGAGTGTCGCGCTTTAGCGGTGTAAGCAAACGCGATCGCGATAAAAAGCGAATAATTTTGGCTTTGCCAAAGGCGTCGATGCTACTCAAAATAGCAGCCGTACGTGCTTCGGCGATCGCCCGTTCTTGCGGCCAGTCTTCTAAGAGTCCTTCATCGTCTAATACTAGGTCAGAGATGCCTTGAAAATAGGCGTCAATCGTTTGCTGCTGAGTAATCCGGTTTTGCTGCACGGTTAGATCGCGCGAAATGACATACTGCCGCCACGCGACATAAACTGCTAACACGGCGATGAAGATCTGACCAAATGCACCAAAAAAGTCGCCAATTGCGCCTACTACGTCCCAGCGAATGCCGCGTCCCCAAGCCAAAATCCGGGCATTGAAGCCACTAATTTGCATTAACCCGACCAAACCTAGCAGTGAACTGGGTAAAGCAATCAACAACGCCTGCTGCTGGCTGGAAATTTCCGTTAAAAAAGCGCTGATGGAGGGCCAAACCAGCCGAAACGAGATGGTGGTAGTGACTAGCGAACCTGCTAGGGTTAGCCAAAAGTCGTCTAAAATCAGCCCCGCCAGCAAGATGACAACGGCCACGAGGACAACGACGTTAGCAGAGGTTTGGCTGGTGGCTGAGATCGGCGAGGAGCTGGCTATAGCCAGCGGGGGGCTATCAGTTTCTGCGGCCTCTAAAGCTGCTGCACTATCTTCTTCAGCCGCTTCAGCCGTTGGGGTTGTAATTGGGGTTGGTTCTTCGTCTTCGGCGGCAACAGGCTCAGCCGGGAGCTGGTTATTGGCTGCCGCTTCAACGGGGCTGGGGGTTTTGTCGGCAGACGAGTCAACGGGTTCTGAGGTTGAGGAAGAAAGATTTTCGGTCATAGTCAATGGGGCAAGGGCTGAAACGTAAGCGGTCTGATGCAGAGCGGCGGCGACAAATCCTTGACTTATCCTAGAGGGAATAGGACAAATTAAGCACAAGATAGAGCGGATGGCGAAACTCTTGGTGACGGGGGCAAGCGGCTTTTTGGGCAGTTATGTTTGTGAGCTAGCCCAGGCTAGGGGGTGGCAGGTGTGGGGGACTTATTATCGGCAGTGTCCTCGCTTGGCCGGAATTTCGCTACAGCCGCTGAATCTAGCAGATTTAGCCGCGATCGCAGCTTTGCTGCAGGCCGTCCAGCCAGATGCGGTTATTCATACAGCCGCCCAGTCTAAACCCCATGTTTGCCAGCGTCAGCCAGAGATAACCTATCCGATCAATGTAACGGCGGCTGTTCGCTTGGCTCAGCTTTGTGCCGAGGCTCAAATTCCTTATGTGTTTACCTCGACGGACTTGGTTTTTAATGGCGAAGCAGCGCCTTACGGCGAAGCTGATGCCCCTACGCCGCTTAGTCATTATGGGGTACAAAAAGCGATCGCCGAAGCGGCGATTCTGGCTGCTTATCCGCTAGCAACGGTATGCCGCCTGCCGCTACTCTATGGGGCGGCGACGCCGACAGCCAGTTGCTTTTTATCAGCGTTTGTCAGCAAGCTGCAACAAGCAGAGCCTTTATGTTTGTTTACGGATGAATTTCGCACCCCCGTTAGCGTGACCTGTGCGGCTGAGGGGTTGCTGCTGGCGTTGCAAACGTCGGGGATTTTGCATTTGGGCGGCACTGAGCGGCTTTCACGGTATGACTTTGGTCGGCTTTTGGCAGGCGTGCTCAACCTACCGGAAACGCGTTTGACGGCCAGTTTGCGATCGCAAGTTGCAATGCCAGCGCCGCGTCCGCAAGACGTTTCTCTTGATAGCAGCCGTGCTTTGGCCTTGGGCTACCAGCCGCAATCGGTTCGCGTAGCCCTGGCAAAAATTTTGTCTGCAGCCGCGATCGCTTCACCTGCAGAATGACAGCCCAGAGACAGTTGCATCCCTGGGCGTTGCGAGTGAGGATAGAAAACACATACCTACTCAATTTCTATGGGTTGTTTTTAGCCAAAACGAGTAAATGATCACGTTTTTAATTTTGCTAGCGGCGATCGCTATTTTAGTCTGGGGGTTTATTCGGGTTCGACCTTACGGCAAGCTGGGCATTTTGGCCTGGTTACAGTCGGTGGTGTTGATGGCTCCTTGGCTGTTCTTTTTTGGCCTGTTTGCTGCTGGCATTTACATTAATCTGGCGGGTGTGTTGCTGTTGGTGCTGATTTCTGCCGGACTCTACATTTATCTAGGTCGCCGCTTGCGCCGTTTAGGCAGCGATGAGTTAGCCGCTAAGCGTGCCTCAAGCTTTGCCGCGATCGCTGATGATGATGAAGCAGTAGCGTCTACTGGGCCGCAGGCAGACTCATCCACCCCAGAGGCAACAACTGCCTCGAATGAATCCACCTTTACCGCCATCCCCGCTGCAGAACTAAGTCAGATCGAAGGTATTTTTGGCATTGATACGTTTTTTCGGACTGAAACCATTCCCTATCAAGAAGGAGCCATTTTCAAAGGCAACCTGCGGGGAGAGCCAGAAGCAACTGCCACTAAGCTGGCGGAGCTATTGTCCGAGCGGCTCAGCGATCGCTATCGGTTGTTTTTGCTAGAAGGGCCAGAAGATCGACCCGTTGTGATTGTATTGCCAAGCAGCACCGAACCTCAGCCAACAACGACGGCTCAAAAGGTCTTGTGTGTAGCGTTGGCTGTCGCCACCCTGGCGACGAGTTTAGAAACCAGCGGTATTTTGCTGGGGTTTGACTTTTTTCAAGAAGTCAACCGCTGGGCAGAAGTGCTGCCTTTGGCGCTGGGAATTTTGGCAATTTTGGTAGTGCACGAATTGGGACATTTTTTCCAAGCCCAGCGCTATCAAGTTAAAACCAGTCCGCCCTTTTTCTTACCTGCTTGGCAAATTGGTTCTTTTGGGGCGTTAACTCGCTTTGAGTCGCTGTTGCCTAATCGTACGGTTTTGTTTGACATTGCCTTGGCTGGGCCAGCAGTAGGTGGGCTGTTGTCGCTGGCGATGTTGCTGTTGGGGTTGGGGCTTTCTCATCCAGGCAGCTTATTTCAAATTCCTGCAGGCTTTTTTCAAGGCTCTATTTTGGTGGGGGCTTTAGCACGGGTCATGCTGGGAACGGCTGTGCAACAAAGTCTGGTAGATGTGCATCCGCTGGTGCTGTTGGGCTGGCTGGGGTTGGTGATTAATGCGATTAACCTTATGCCTGCTGGACAGTTGGATGGTGGCCGCGTTGTGCAGGCGGTTTATGGTCGCAAGGTTGCCGGACGGATGACGATTGTGACGCTGGTGGTGCTGGCGCTGGTTTCGTTTGTTAACCCACTGGCGCTTTATTGGGCGGTTTTGATTTTGTTTTTACAACGTAACCTAGAGCGTCCTTGTTTGAATGATTTGAGTGAACCGGACGATGCCCGCGCCGCTTTGGGGCTGCTGGCGCTATTTTTGATGCTGGCGACCTTGCTGCCGCTGTCACCTGGCTTAGCCGGACGGTTGGGGATTGGCGCTATGCTTTAGCACTATGGCAGAGACTCCTGTTTATCGACTTTTATTTGACACCTCTGCGCTGCTAGCGGGTAGTTTGCGCCAATGGCAGCAGTATGGGCCACTGGGCGAATGCTGCTTGCCAGAGGTTGTGCTTGAAGAGATGAAATTTCTCTGCGATCGCGCTCCTGATCCCGCATTAGAACCCAAGGCTAGAGAGTTTTTGCGTTTTTATCCGGCTAGTGGCTGGCAGGTGAGTTCGGTGCGGCAGGCTCACGCGGCTTTAGAGCCAGCTACCGGGCAGTCTCTTAGCAAACGAGCCAGACAGGCGATCGCGGTGTTAGAGTGCGCCAATGGGCTAGCCCAGACCCATCGCGATCAGCTGATTGTGCTGATTTCTAATAGTCAACCGCTGTTAAAGCAACTGTCTAAACTACAGCAGGTCAACCTCTGCGGTTTGCCCGAACCCGTGTTGAAAAACTGGAGCCGAACCGACCAGGTGCCGTTGCCGCTGTTGCAGGGACTGGCTCGCTTGCAAACAGAAGCCAACAAGCGACCCGCTAGGCCAAGCCAACCTGCTCCTAGCGTGAGTCCCTTGTCTCCACCGCGATCGCCCGCTGTAGCAACGCGATCGCGATCACCTAAACGCTCATCGGGTAGACGAGGACTGGTGCTGGGCTTGGCTTTAGTGGCTGTGGCCGTAGTCGGTTTGTGGTTTTTGAAGCTGTCTCAACCGCAGCGCTTTGAGCAAATCTGGCAACGGTTTAACCTAGAGGGGTAACCTCGCTAAATCGCTGCGATCGCCTGTGCAAGCTTGCTTTAGGTTTCTTCAGAGGAACCTTCTGCGGCTTCAGCTTCGGTTTCAGCCGCGACTTCGGCCTCGGCCTCGGCGGTTTCTACGGCTTCTGGTTCAGGGGCTTTGGGCTTGGGCCTGGGGCCACGCATTAATGCTGGCGGTACGGCTGGTTTCTCTTCGCGATCGCCGCGTCCTTTACCACGCCCTTTGCCACGGCCCTTTTTGCGGTCATCTCCCCGCTCCCGGCGATTTTCGCTGCGGCCTTCGCGCTGGCCTTCCGGGCTTTTAGCTGCTTCGCTGCCGCGATCGGCGCGTTCTGATTTTTTAATAGGTCGCTCAACCATGTTTCTATATATCTATTTAGCGCCATTAGCGATCCTACCTCAAACCAGACGGTCCTCATCATTTGCGTTGTCTGAATGTCTTGAGGGCTGCCGCGATCGCTGACAAACCCTAAAGCTTGAGATTCAGCTTTGCCAATGTCTGGCCTCGGCGTCGTTAGACTAAAGATCATGCCTATCTTAGTCAGCGCTATGTCTTCTCGCCCTTCTCATCCGCTCCAGCGCCTTTTCACCTATAGCCGCGAGTATCGCGGGCAAATCTGGCAGGCTAGTTTCTGCTCAGTGCTCAATAAATTGTTTGACCTGGCTCCACCCGCGCTGATTGGTCTGGCGGTTGATGTGGTGGTTGAACAGCAGGATTCTTTAATTGCCCAGTATGGCATCACCGATATTCGCAATCAGTTTATAGCGCTTTCGGTGCTGACATTTATTGTCTGGAGTTTAGAGTCTGTCTTTGAGTATGCTTACGATCGCCTTTGGCGTAACCTGGCGCAAAACATTCAGCATAAGCTGCGGCTGAATGCCTACGACCACTTGCAGGATCTCGATCTGGCTTTTTTTGAAAACCGCAGCACAGGCAGTTTGATGTCTGTGCTCAACGACGATATTAACCAGCTAGAGCGCTTTCTCGATCGCGGTGCTAACGAAGTTTTGCAGGTCATCACCACGGTGATTATTATTGGGGGCGTCTTTTTTGTGCTAGCGCCCAGCGTTGCCTGGATGGCAATGTTGCCGATGCCGTTTGTGATGTGGGGGGCGATCGCCTTTCAAAAGCTGCTGGCTCCCCGTTATGCCGAAGTGCGAGAGCGAGTAAGTTTGCTCAACAGCCGCCTTTCTAACAACCTTTCTGGCATCACCACAATCAAAAGCTTTACCGCTGAAGCCTACGAAAGCGATCGCATTTGCCAAGAAAGCCTCGGCTATAGCCAGAGTAACCAGCGAGCGATCGCCCTCAGCGCCGCCTTTATTCCGCTGATTCGGATTTTAATTTTGATTGGGTTTACGGCCACCCTGTTATATGGGGGGTTGATTACCGTAGACGGGCAGCTAGCCGTTGGTACTTATAGCGTTTTGGTTTTTCTCACCCAACGGCTGCTGTGGCCCCTCACCCGCCTAGGTGAAACGCTCGATCAATATCAGCGGGCGATGGCGTCTACTAATCGGGTGATGAACCTGTTAGATACGCCCATAACCCTGCACCCCGGCAACCATCGTTTGCCGATGAGCCAGGTGCAGGGAGATATTCGCTTTGAAGATGTCACCTTTGCTTATGACAATGGCCAGCCAGTTACTGAGCATTTAACGCTCAAAATTCCGGCGGGTAAAACGATTGCTATTGTCGGTTCGACGGGTTCGGGTAAAAGTACGCTGGTGAAGCTGTTGCTGCGCTTTTACGAAGTGCAACAAGGCCGCATCACGCTGGATGGGATTAATCTACAAGCGCTAGATCCGCAAGATTTACGACAGGCTATTGGCTTGGTCAGCCAGGATGTGTTTTTGTTTCATGGCACAGTGGCTGAAAATATTGCTTACGGCAGCTTTGGGGCTAGCCGGGAAGCAATTAGGGCGGCGGCTAAGGTGGCTGAAGCCCATGATTTTATTGAAAATTTGGTGTCGGGTTACGACACGATTGTGGGTGAACGGGGACAAAAGCTCTCTGGCGGACAGCGACAGCGGATTGCGATCGCCAGAGCGGTGCTAAAAAATCCGCCCATTTTGGTGTTGGATGAAGCCACTTCAGCAGTAGACAACGAAACTGAAGCGGCCATTCAGCGATCGCTGGAAAAAATCACCCAAAACCGGACAACTATTGCGATCGCCCACCGACTGTCTACTATTCGCAACGCTGACCGGATCTACGTGATGGAATATGGCCAACTGGTTGAATGGGGCACCCACGAAGAATTATTAGAGCGCAATGGCCTCTATGCAGGGCTATGGCGAGTGCAGATGGGGGAAAAGCTCTAAACCATCAACTGGATACCCCGTCAGAGAGGTTGCGGGTGTTGTCTGCTGGGTGACAAAAGGCGGCAATTTGAACGTGTTTGCGTCATTTCAGCCTACGAAGCCTCAAACTTTGACCCCAATTAAGTCAAGAGCGATAGAAGAGACTTGCGGCAATTTGGGGCTTTACCTCTGGGGGCTATAGCTAGAGGGAAGGGCAACTGGCGATCGCAATTGGCAATTTAGTGCAAATAAACTAAAGATCGGGTGTATTAACGATCGCCTGTACTGCTATCTTGGTGGTTAAGGATGGATCCTTTAAACTGCCATGATCCCCCGTCAGATCACCCTTCGCAATTTTCTCAGCTACCAGCAAGCCACCTTAGATTTTCGGGGGCTACATGTGGCTTGTATTTGTGGGCCAAATGGAGCGGGTAAGTCTTCCTTACTCGAGGCGATCGCCTGGGTAGTGTGGGGGCAAAGCCGCGCCGCCACGGAAGACGATGTTATTCACTTAGGCGAAGCTGAAGCCAAGGTAGACTTTGTCTTTGACCACCATGCCCACACTTACCGGGTGATTCGAGCGCGGCGAAGGGGACAAAGCAGCAGCTTAGAATTTCAGGTCAAAACTCAAAATGGTTTTCGACCGCTGACCCAGCGTGGCATGCGGGCAACGCAGCAGCTTATTCAGCAGCATCTCAAACTTGACTACGAAACCTTTGTCAATTCTGCCTATTTGCGCCAGGGACGAGCCGACGAGTTTATGCTGAAGCGCCCCAGTGAGCGCAAGCAAATTTTGGCAGATTTGCTCAAACTAGGGCAGTACGACCAGCTAGCCGAACAAGCCAAAGAAAAGGCTCGCGACATCAAAGCCCAGGTCAACCTTTTAGAAACCAGTTTGGCCGCGCTCAATCAGCAGCTACAAGCGCGTGGCGGTGTTGCCCAAGCCTATCAAGACCTCAAAGCTCAGCTTGCCAAGCGTCAGCGACAACAGCAGCAGTGGCAACAGCAGCTAGACGCCTACCTGGATCAGCAGCAGCAGCGGCAACGCTGGCAGCAACAGCAACAGTTATACCAGCAGCAGCAAGCCAGCTTACAGCAGGCTTGCCAACGGTTAGCGCCAGACCTAGAAAGCCTCCAAACCCAGCAGCAACAGCTCAAACTCGTTGTTGAGCAAGCAGCCGCGATCGCGGCAGGCTGTCAGCAGCTCGCCCAACTACAGCAGCAAGACGGCGAGTATAACAGGCAGTTTCAGCTTTACCAGCAGGCTCAAGCCCAGCTCAGCCAGATTCAACAACCTTACCAAGCGGCTTTGGCTCAGGCTGAAACCCAACTACAACAAGCTGAGCTGAGCCTCAGCAACCTCAATCAACAGCTCCAAGAAACCCAGCAAAGTCTGGCTAAGGCTGCTGAGATTGAAGCGGCTCTAATTCGTTTGCATCAGGCGCAAGCTCAACTCAGCCAGTTTGACCAAGCCCAGCTTAAAGTGATGCCCTTGTTGCAGCAGCGGCAAGTCTTGCAGGCGCAAATTGCCCAAACCCAAGCTCAGCTGATGGCGCGTTTAGAAGCACTTAAAAACACTGAGCAGCAGCTTCAGCAACAGCAGTCGCAACAACCTCAACTTCAGCAAGCGGTAATGGACGTGGCTTGCGCGGTGGAATATCTAGAGCGGCGGCGTAACTATCAAGAACAGGTTCGCGAAAAAGGCTTAGAGCGGCGCAGCTTCATGGAGCGGCTACAGGCTAACCAGCGTACCTACGAAATTCAGCTAGCTCAGTTAGAGCAAAAACTACAGCTACTATCGGCTCCTGAGGCCGTTTGCCCCGTGTGCGATCGCCCCCTCGATCCGAAACACTGGCAGCATGTGGTTAAAAACCAACGCCAGCAGCATCAAGAGACGCAGCACGAAATCTGGGTCATTCGCGAACAGCTAGCGACTTCTGAAAAAGAAATTCAAATTTTGCGGCGTGAATACCGTGAAATTGAGGCAGAACTGGCTACCTATGGCCCAATTTTAGAACGGCGTGGTCAGCTACAAGTTCAGCTTAGTTCTAGTACCGATGCCCAAACCCGCCTCGATCAGCTTCAGCAAGAGCGATCGCAGCTAGAGCATTGTTTGCAAGAAAAGCACTTTGCCAGCGATCTGCACGAAGAACTGGCGCTGATTGATGCTCAGCTAGTCGAACTAGACTACGACGATTGCGACCACGCCTTAGCCCGTAGCCAGGTTGAACGTTTGCGATGGGCCGAAATTAAGCATACCGAACTCCAGCAAGCGCGGCGGCGAGAAGCTCAGCTTCTCAGTCAGCAGCCTGAACTAGCGGCTCAAGTTGCGGCTTGTCAGCAGCAGCTAGCCGCACTGAGCCAAGCGCCTGAACGTCAGCAAATCCAGCAGCTAGAGCAGCAGTTAGCCACCTCAGGCTACTCGTTTGAACAACACCAAAGTTTGCGAACGGATTTGCAGCAGGCTCAGATTTGGCAGCTACGCCAGCAAGAACTCACGCAAGCCCAGCAGCAATTGCCTCAAGTAGGGCAGCGGCTCACCCAGCTCACTCAGCTACAGCGCGATCGCCAGCAAGAACTCAGCGCCATCGCTGAGCAGCTAAACAACTTAGAACACCAGCTACAGCAACGACCCGACCCTCAGCCCGATATCGCCGCCCTAGAACAACAACTGCAAACCGAACAAGCTGAGCGCGACCAAAAACTAGCTTATCTAGGTCGCTTGCAGCAGCAGCTTGATCAGTTCGATCAGTTGCAGCAGCAGCACGATCACCAGCAACAAGCCCTAGATCAAGCCAAACGTCAGGCCAGAATTTATACCGAGCTAACCTATGCCTTTGGCCGCAATGGTATTCAAGCGCTGATGATTGAAAATTTGCTACCCCAGCTCGAAGCTGAAACGAATCAAATTCTCGGTCGTCTTAGTGCTAACCAACTACATGTGCAGTTTCTAACCCAGCGGGCAGGTCGTAGCCGCAACAAGCTAATTGACACCCTCGATATTTTGATTGCCGATGCGCGGGGCACCCGTCCTTACGAAACCTATTCGGGTGGCGAGGCGTTTCGGGTGAATTTTGCCATTCGGTTAGCGATCGCCCGGTTGTTGGCACAGCGATCGGGCACAGCGTTGCAAATGCTGATTGTAGATGAGGGGTTTGGTACTCAAGACCAAGAAGGCTGTGAACGGCTAATTACCGCTATTAACGCGATCGCTGCTGATTTTGCCTGCATTCTCACCGTTACTCATATGCCGCATTTCCGGGAAGCATTTCAGGCTCGTATTGACGTTCTTAAAACGCCGACAGGCTCCCAAATTCAGCTTTCGGTTTGAGACTGCCACGCCGATTTGACCAAACTGGTCAAAATATGATCTTCCCACCGCCCATTGATTTGTAGATAGTGATGGGCGCGTCCATCAATGCGAAAGCCCATCCGCTGTAGCAGCTTACCGCTGCGGGTATTGTGCGGCATATAGGCAGCGGTGATGCGACGTAATTTTAGATTTTCAAAAGCATAGGGCAGAACAAGGCTGAGGGCTTCACTCATATAGCCTTGCCCTTGTTTGTCAGCCGCTAAGCTATAGCCCAAACTGGCAGACTGCCGGAAACCCCGGACAATGCAGTTAAAATTGACTACGCCAATGATTTGGCGGCGATCGCGCTCGAAGATAAACAGACGCAAAGATTTGTCGGCATAAAACTGCTGCACCCGAGCTTCTACCTCATTGCTCCAGTACCACTGACTATAAAAAACAGCACTACGAATGGGTTCGTAAGGCTGCAAGTGGGCTTGATTAGCTGTGTAGTATTGCACAATAGCGGCAACGTCGGCTAATTCTCCCAAACGCACACAAAAGCGGCTCGAAACCAGTTCTGGTAGATTGCTACCCATCACAGCCCCCTAGACCCATTAGCTCGGCGATTGAGTCGCCTGGTAGCGATTAAACCAGTCTTGCATCTGGGGTTGTAGGCTGGCCTCTGCTAAAAGTAATTCTAAATATACGTTGCTGCATTGTTCAAACAAGGCCGGAGCCATTGCCGCCAGCGATCGCTCCGCTATTACAGCCGTGGCAAATTCACAGTAAACTGTTTCGGTTTGTGCCCCTACCCGCAGTGACAGGGTAACGTTAATTTGCTGACAGACCTGATTAGCTTGCTGAGCCAGCGTGTGCAGCAGCCAAACCGCTGATTGAATCGTCAGCAAGTGACCAGCGGCGATCGCTTCAGGCGATCGCTCAGCAAACGGAGCAAATTCGTCGGCGCTAATCTCTAAACCCCTGACATAGCCTTCACCGAGATCAATTTCTGCTAGTGACTGATGCTGAGGAGATACCTGTTCCACAATCAGCTTTTCCCGCCGAACCGGAACCTGCACCAAGCGGGTTTCTACCACCTTACGGACGATGACTTCACCCACTTTGCGACGTTTGCGATCCACCTTCAGTCGCTCTTGCAAAAGCCGAATAGAAGTACTGGCTGACTGGTCGGGTGGATTAGCCGTGGCTAAAAGGTCATCGGTGGCATCTGGTATGCCTACTGCCGACTGATCTATTGGCGTTGCAGCGGATTCAGAGTTCGATAGATCTTCACGCTTAGAAATAGGCCGATGAAAATTCATGATTAAAAACTATCCATTCTATTGCCTGCTGAGCTAGGTTGCAGACTTGACGGTCTTAGTAACCAGGCTGACCGACTCAAATTGCAAAAAGCCTTTATAGCTGTTGCCACCAAAGCTGAGACACTTCAATGGCTGAAAGCGGCTGCAGCCACAACCATAGACAACTAGCTAAAAGGCAAAGGGTAGTGCCCTCTGCCTTTGGCGCTTTGGCGCTGTCTAACTTGTGGGGTAGCTAGCGCTTTGCCTCTGTTTTAGGCGCGGATGTCGCCTCTAGCCGATCGAAAATTGCCCCAGGTAAGGCTAGGCTATTTCCGTTTTTACCGTCGATCGATGGTGGGGTTGCCATCCGTCTGAACGTCTAGTTCTTCGCGGCGTACCGTTTCTCTAGCGCGAACCTCGTCGTGATCCACTTCCTTGCGGACGTTAACCTCTTCGCGGACGAAAGGCTGCTTTTCGATGTTGACTTCTTCTTCGTAGACTTCCATGCGGGCTACTTCGCCTTCATTGAAGCTAGGAGTGGCTGTATTGCCGACCGGACGTGCAGTGTCGAGCGGGGTGCGCTCAATAACCACACGTTCACTTTCAACCGGGGCAGAGGCTTCTACTGTGTTTGTTTCAATGCGCTTGCCAACCTGTACTTCGCCAGCCTTGTGCCGATTTTTGTGAGTTACCAGGCGTTCTTCGTAGAGTCTGAGTTGCTCGTGGTTATCTTCTTGGCTGAGGCCATAGTAAGTCGGTTCACGGTCATAGGCGTAGGCGGCTCGGTTGCGGGGCTGAGCGACCATTTCTTGAGAAGCCTCAGCAGGTGTATTCGCCAAACCTGAAGTTGGTTGGGTTACCGTGCGATCGCCTGTGTAATACTCGTCATTGGGGGTGTAGGTTTGCCCCATGAACTGTCGCTTAGCGCGTTGCTGAGCTTGGGGACGATAGCCCTCTCTGACGCGATCTTCGTGAGCTTCATCGACAACTTGATCGTGATGATATTCAGGCAAGTTTTCAACTTGTTGACGGCTCAGTCCGTCTACATAAATACGTTTTCTATCGTAGTCAAAGTGAGCTAAACCAATTGGCAACAAGACTTTCTTGCCAAAGATCCAAAAGCCAGTATCGACAACAACGTAACGAAAACGTCC
>NZ_JBQLZL010000004.1:140838-147765 GCF_052168255.1 Almyronema sp.
CTATAAGGGCTACAGTCTATCACTACAGAGGTAGAGCGGTTAAACCTCTAGCATTTGCAAACGATAAAGACTGGCATAAAGCCCTGCTTTCGCCAAAAGCTCATCATGGCTACCTTGTTCAACTAAACGACCTTGCTTTAACACCAAAATGCGATCAACGTTGCGAATGGTTGAAAGTCGGTGAGCAATAATAATCGCTGTGCGATCGACTAACAGCTTGTCGAGTGCATCTTGAATTAAAGCTTCAGTGCCAACGTCTAAGTTTGCGGTTGCTTCATCCAAAATCAAAATGCCTGGATCACGAATGGCGGCTCTAGCAAATGCTAAAAGCTGTCTTTGGCCACCCGATAAATTAGTCCCCCGTTCGCGCAAAGAGGTGTCATAACCTTGCGGAAGCTGCTCAATGAGCTGAGCCACATTAGTATTTTTAGCAGCTTGTTGAATATCGGCAAAAGAATAGTCTTCGCCCAGGGTGATGTTGCTTTTCACGTCCCCGGCAAACAAAAAGCCGTCTTGCAAAATGACGGCCATGCGTCGGCGCAATTCGCTTTGAGGCAAGTCGCGGATGTTAATGCCATCCAACAAAATTTCGCCTTTGCTGACATCATAAAGCCGACACAATAGCCGAATAATTGAGCTTTTACCAGCGCCAGTGGGGCCGACGAGCGCTACTTTTTCCCCTGGGCGAATGGTAAAGTCTAAATCTTGTAAAACGTATTCGTCGGGTTTGTAGCCAAACCAAACTTGCTTAAAGCGAATTTCCCCAGGTAGGGTGGTCGATCGCGTTAGATACTGCACCCGTTCGGCATTTTCTGGATCGCGAATTTCGATTGGCTCATTTAATAAATCACGAATACGTTCAATCGCGGTAAAGCCTGCTTGAATAGCGGTAAATTTATCGGCAAATTGCCGCAGGGGGTCAAACAAACGCTGGGCAAACAAAATAAATGAAGCCAATACGCCAAAGGTCATCGCTTCTCGCATGACCAATAAGCCCCCTAGCCCTAGCACGCCAGCGATCGCCACTAGCGACACCCACTCCAGCGTAGAAGAGACTGCCGAATCATGAAAAATAGTTTTGTCAACAGCTCGAATGTAGCTTTGGTTGGTTTTACGAAACAGTTCAGCATTAAAGGTTTCGCGCCGAAACAACTGCACCACGTTAATGCCAGCAACGTTTTCTTGCAGGTTGGCGTTTAATTCTGAAAGTCTTTCCCGAGCTTTGTAATTGGCTTTGCGATACTGTTGTTGAAAATAAACAATCAACCAGGTGACTGGTAGCAGCAGCATCACAAGCATTAGGGCTAACTGCCACTGCATCACAAACATCGTCACCAGCAACACCAAAATTGAGACAATGTCGCTAATAATGCCGATCGCACCCGTGGAAAACACGTCACCTAGGGCGTCAACATCGCTGGTGAGCCGGGTAATTAATTTACCAACCGGGGTGCGATCGAAAAAGCGCACGGCTAAAGAGGTCACATGCTCAAACAGGTCGTCTCGAATGCTGGCAGTAATGCGCTGCCCAACTTTCTGCACCAGGTAGCTTTGCAGACCGTCCAGCGTTAACCGTATGGCTACCGTGACTAGCAGAAGTATGACAATTAGATTTAACCCAGAGCGCAGCGTTTGGTCTTCTAAAAACCAAGCCACCGGCTCTTGTCGAATTAAAGAAATGGCTTGACCGATTAAAACAGGCTGCAACGCATTGGCTAAAGCGAGGGGTACCAGCAAAATCATCGGCCAGATCAACAGCCGTCGGTGTCGCTTGATGTAGGGCAGCAGCCGTAGCAACAACCGCCAATCGCTATCATGCTGGCGATCGGCACCTTGAACAGCAGACAAATGAGAAGCAGAAGTCATACAGGCCGGAGAGATAAGGTTGCACTTGCTACAAAACAGGGACTCTACTCACTGTATCGCAAGCGCTAGTCCCTTTAATGGGTCTGACGCAGCTACAGAGGGTTGGCAGGCTCTATCAAACGACAGAAATCAGTGAGATAAAGGGATTTCGTCGCTTTAGTTCAGTCTAGAGGCTGATGAGAAGCCGAAAACGACAGTGCTACAACTGCAAATGAATTGCACCGATATTTCCTATAAGAATCAAGAGGTATAGCCTATATGAAGACTCTTAGCTCAGTTAACCGTTTTGCTAAGGCCGTCAAAGCCCAGATGGCGATCGCCATTGCATTTTTCCTGGCAGTTGGCAGTGTTTTAGTCGTCTCTACGGCTCCTGCGATGGCTGCAGTGGGCACTGATGCCAGCCGCGTTGCTCCGGGTTCTCAAGCGGCGGCTGAAGTCGTCCAAGATCGGGCAAAGCGTGAAGCTGACCGGATGCTGGGTGCAGGCACCAGCAACAAAGTTGAAGGCGCTATCGAAGGAACGGTAGGTAAAGCTAAGCGCCAAGCTAACGACTTTGGCACTCAGGTTGAAGGCGCTGCTGAACAAGCAGAAGGCAAAGTTAAGCGTGATGTCGGTCGGGCTAAATCTACCGCCGAAACCGCTACTGATAAAGCGGGAGATGCGGGTGAAAGCCTAATCGATAGCATTAAAGACTTCTTTAACTAGACGCAGTCACCCAGCTCGAATGCATCAACCCTGTCTAGTCAGAGTTACAGAGGGCTTAATCAAGCTCAGTAGCTGACCCCGGCAAGAGCAGAGGATGACTGAGAGCCTAGACACCCTGTCTTTAGATTGTTGAGATGATTAACCCTGACTTTACCCGGTCAGGGTTTTTTGTGGCGATCGCAATTTTTAGTCACCGCCCCTTTGCAGCTAGGCTCAAAGTGCGGTACCATCCTCTATCTCTTATCTATTTTGGCGCGGGCGTCGCGGTGACTCCCGGCCAACTTTAGAAAAACCGACAGGACAGTTTCTACTGAAATATAGTTTCAAGTCATGGTTGCAAAAGGTCGAGCAGAAGTTTCTATCAAATTTACGGGTATCCCAATGACGCGACAGTTGGCAAATAGTCGGCAGCAAATCGAGGTATTTTGCGAAGGCTATACCTTTGTCGCAGCGATAAAAAATAAAACCTGGCAAAAATTTCTTCAATCTGCCAAAGAGTTTCCGGCCTGGGCGGGCGGGCTTTCTGGCAAATTAGGTGAACAGCACGGCGCTACTATCTATTTAGAAGAAGCCGGACTGCAAATTTACGAAAAGAAGCTTTAGCCCCATGAGGCTGACGGCGGCATGCAAAAACATAACAAGTCTCCGGTCAGGTTGGTACTGATGAGCCAAGGTGATTAATTCTACAGACCCTTCTTTTGGAAGAGGAACTTCAGCCAGCCGCAGTGTTAACTTAAATTAAGGCATCTTCCTTATAGTTAGCATTATTTTGATGGCTCTTGTTTGTTATGAACTCCGCTAATCCGCTGGAGCCGAGCTTGTATTCTTTTCAAGAACAGCCTGCCCTTATTCTCGAACAAGTAGACGATGCGATCGCGCTGCTAGACGCTGATCAGCGATTGGTTCTATTTAATCAAAAGCTGGTACAGACGCTTAATCTTGATAGCGCTTGGCTCAAGCAGCAACCCTGTTTGAGCGAAATTTTGGCGCTTTTAGTCGAACAAGGCAACTGGAGTTCGCAGCAGCGGGATCACATTTTGCAAGCCTGCGATCGCTCATCTGGCCAAAGCCAAGCAATTCAAATTAACCAAAGCAACCAGCTTTATTTAGAACTTTATACAACGGCTACCTCTAACGGCGGCAAGCTACTTATTTTTCGCAATTTAACGGCACAGCGGCAGGCACAAAACGATCTTGCGGCTGAAGTCCGACGGTTAACGTTTTTGTTAGGACTCACCGAGCGATTACAAACTTCTGATAATTTGACTCAAATTGGTCGCTTTGCCCTCAGCTACTTGGTTGAGGCCATGGGCGCTGCGTTTGGAGATGTCAAAGTTGTCAGTGGCAGAGGCCCTCGGCGAACGGCAGGAATGTTGACCAATCTCATTTCGGGTCAGTTTATTGCGACCTACGGTGAACCCGCCGTAGACGCTATGCAACAGCGCCTCGACCAGGGTATTCCCTACGGGCAGGGGCTTTTGTGGCAAGTGGTAGAAACGGGGCAGCCCTGTTTTGTGGAAGACTATGCCAACCATCCTCAAGCGGTTGAAGAGTTTCGTCATCCAGCCATTGGTCAGTTGGGCATTTTCCCCATTCCCTCAGCCGACGGTACGATTATTGGGGTGCTGACGTTAGAGTCTCGCAGTTTACAAAAGCTACAGGAAGCGCCGCAGCAAGATATGCTGCTTGCGGCTTGTCGCACTTTGGGGGCGGCGATCGAGCGGGCACAGGCTCAAGCTAGGTTACAGCGCATCAACCAAGACTTAGAACGGGCTTCTCGGCTCAAGTCAGAGTTTTTGGCCTCTATGTCGCATGAGTTGCGCACACCGCTCAACAGTATTTTGGGATTTTCAGAACTGCTGTTGCGCCAGCGACAGGGTTTAGATAAGCGCCAGGTAGGCCATATCAGCCTGATTCGTCAGAGCGGGCAGCATCTTTTGCATTTGATCAACGACATTTTAGATCTGTCGAAAGTTGAAGCAGGCAAAGTCGAGCTAGATCTGGCAAAGGTTTCTATTCAAGAGCTGTGTCGTCAATGTTTAGAAATGATTCAGCCACGGGCTGAGCGCAAACGCCTATCGCTCTCGCTGGAACTAGATTATCAGCTTGATCAAGTGGTTATCGATGAGCGGCGGGTGCGGCAGATTGTGATTAATCTGCTTTCCAATGCAGTTAAGTTTACGCCCGAAAAAGGCAAGGTCAAGCTAGCGGTGCAGCTAGCCTACGGCAACCAGCTATTGCAAGACATGCGGCCCGATGAAAGCCCTGTCAATCTCAGCACTCCCTATCTTTGTATTGCCGTTAGTGATACGGGCATCGGGATTACTGAAGAGAAAAAGCACCTGCTGTTTCAGCCTTTTCAACAGATTGACGCTTCGTTGACGCGTCGCCATGAGGGTACAGGTTTGGGTTTAGCGTTGACCAAGCGCCTAGCCGAGCTGCATGGGGGCACGGTGTCTTTTGAATCTAAGCTGGGGGAAGGCAGTACTTTTCGTGTGTGGCTACCGCTAAACGAGCTGCGATCAAGTCTGCGCCCAACGTCGCCTCAACCCCCGACGGCGAAAGATTTGCCTGCTAGCTATCAAACGGCGATCGCTGAGAGCTTGAGCCAGTCTGATCAAAGTCGGGTTTTAGTCGTTGAAGACCAGCCTTACAACCAATCGCTAATTGCTGAGCTGCTAGAAATCGAAGGCTATACGGTTGATATTATTGCTGACGGCCAGACCATGCTAGAAACCATTCGGTCGCCGCTCATTAGCGTGCGATCGCTGCCATTGGCTGTCTTGATGGATATTCAGCTTCCTAACGTAGATGGCTTTGAACTAATTCGCCAGCTTAAAGCGCATCAGCTTTGGCAGTCGGTACCCGTGATTGCTGTCACGGCTATGGCTATGACGGGCGATCGCGATCGCTGTTTAGCAGCCGGAGCCGACGCTTACCTAAGTAAACCACTCGACTTTAGCCAACTGGTTCAGCAACTCAATCGACTGATTGAGCCGCCTGAAAATCCTACTTAATCTAACAAAATCGACCCGCCCAGGCGGATAGCGATCAGGACATCTGTAAAGTTAAGCAGTGCATCTAACGCCAAGCCCTATCAGCTTCTCCAAGAAAGTTGTTCAATCCTCATTATTTATCCACCGTTGCACCCCTGCCACCTGCTATGATGCCTGCTCCTTATATCTTGCTGGTAGATGATGAACCGCATAATTTGCTTCTGCTAGAAGAGTTACTGGCGGCAGAAGGCTATGTGACTTGCTCGGTGGCTTCTGGCATGGAAGCGCTAGAGCAGGCGCAAACTCAGCGTCCGGAGCTAATTTTGTTGGATGTGATGATGCCGGATATGGACGGCTTTGAAGTTTGTGAGCAGCTAAGAACCAATGCGGCTTTGCAAACTGTACCTGTTATTTTTTTGACGGCGCTAGATGACGATGCTTCTCGGCTGAAAGGGTTGGCAGCTATGGGCGACGACTACCTCACCAAGCCGATCAACGCCGATTTAATGTTGACCAAAATTGATAGTTTGTTGCGGCTGCGGCAGCTACAGCAGGCAGCATACGAAACCAAGATCAATCAGCAGGTACGGGCTTTTCAGGCGGCTCAGGTAAAGTCTCGGCAGCAGATGCTGGCTGCGCAAAAAATTAATGAAGCTCTTTCTGAAAAGTTTCGTCTGTTTGTGCCAGACCAGTTTTTGCAGCGTGTGGCTCCTCAGGGGGTGGAGTCTATTGAATTAGGCAACGCCATTGAGTCAGAAGTGACAATTTTATTTTGTGATATTCGCAACTTTACCGCGATCGCTGAAACCCAATCTGCTCAAGAAACCTTCACCTGGCTCAACACATTTTTCACTTTGATCAATCAGGTGGTCGAAGCCTGCCACGGCTTTATTGATAAGTATTTAGGTGATGCTGTAATGGTGGTTTTTGACCGCTCACATCGCCATGCGGTTGACGGACTTACCGCTGTTGTCAAAATTTCTCAAGCTTTAGTGCAACTCAACCAAAGCCCAGCGGTGGCCGAACTGGGCAGCCCCATTCGCATTGGTATGGGGCTGCATACAGGGTCAGCGGTAATCGGCACCATTGGAGCCAGTCGTCGTATGGATACGACGGTCGTTGGCGACGTCGTGAACACGGCTGCCCGCTTAGAAGAACTGACCAAAACCTATGCGTGTCAGGCTATTACCAGCGAAGCGGTCGTGCAGCAGTTACCCAATAATCATCCTTTTCAACTGCGCTGGGTGGCTCAGGTAGCGCCACGAGGCAAGCAAGCCCAAATCCAGCTTTACGAGGTGCTGGGAATGGACGAAACCCAACAGCCCTATTGAGCAACGGGTTCTTCTGCAACTGATTCTGT
>NZ_JBQLZL010000004.1:147865-172441 GCF_052168255.1 Almyronema sp.
CTTCAAAAGCTTCTGCCGCTCGGTTTTTTAGAGTTTATTGAGTCTTAGCAGACTCAATACCTTTTGCTGCTAAAATAGCCTGCATTTCTTGAATTAAAGCGTCTTGTTCTTGTCGTAAGCTTTCTAATCGACTGAGAATTTCTAATAGGCGAGTTGGGAGATCGGCCTGTTTTGGGGTCTGCGATCGCTGTAGAGCATCGGCTTGCTTAAACAGACGAAAAATTTTAACCAATAGCCACTTTAGCAGCCGCAACGGCAAGCTTAAAAGCCCTACCCAAACTTGGCGGACAAACTGAGCGATCGCCCCCAGTAAACCCCACACTGACAACAACCCAATGAGCAGCAGCGCCAAAGTCCAAAGCGGATGCCCAACCATCCAGGCGATCGCCGGATGCTGAGTCAGCCAAGTTTGTAACGAAGTTGCGATCGCCGCTTGAAAGCCGTGATTCACCCGGCTGATTGGTTCGGCGTTTTGCCCTATTGACTCAAAGCGATCGCCAGCCATCTCCGTCATCCCGTTGGCGGCTGCCTGCGCCTGACTTTCTACCATTTCCACGACCCGCGCAGCCTGAGATGATACGCCTTTTACGGTAGCGCTAAAATTTTCGCTCACCGTTTGGTTAACGCTGTGCCAAGATTCAGCCAGGTTGGTTTGCAAGCGATCGAACATCACATCCTCCTAGTGCTTGACCCCAGTTGTGGCAATTCCCTGGATAAACTGCCGCTGTCCTACCAAAAACAGCAAAACTGTCGGTAAAGTAGCGATGACAACGGCTGCCATTAAAAGCGGCCAGTTGTTTGTAAACTGCTCTTGAAAAGCGGCTAAAGCCAACTGCACCGTTTGTAGCTCTGGGCGAGTCGTAAAAACCAAAGGTTTGAACAAATCATTCCATTCGCCAATAAAGGTAAAAAGGAACAAAGTCACCAACGCTGGGCGAGCCAACGGCAGTAAAATTCGCCACAAAATTTGTAAGCGACTAGCGCCATCTAGCCAAGCTGCTTCCTCAAGTTCGATGGGTATTGTTTGAAAATATTGGCGCAGCAAAAAAATGCCGAAGCCATTGGCGGCTGTTGGCAAAATGAGCGCCCCATAGGTGTTGATGAGGTGCCCCCACTTCAACACTAAAAAAATGGGAATGACCAGTAATTGAAAAGGAATGACTAAAGTAGATAATATAACCAGCAAGACGGCTTGCCGTCCGCGAAACCGTAACCGAGCTAGCGCATATCCAGCCAGCGCCGAAGTCACAATCTGTAGCGCCGTAACGCTCAAAGCCACCAGCGTTGAATTAAAATAAGCCAGCAGAAACCGCCCCTGCTGCCAGACAGCTTTATAGTTTGCCAAAGACCAAACCCCAGCCGAGCCGAGGTCGCCTGCGGGGCTGTTCGGTGGAGCCAGTGAAGCTAGCAAAACGACTGCCAATGGCGACAAAACCAAACCTGCCCCTAGCAGTAGCAAAAGTAAGCTCAGCCAACGCCATAGAGCCGTCTGTAAAGGTGAGTAAGCCATCTCAAATTCAGCGTGAAAGCGCCAGAGGTCGGTGTGCGTAAACGCCTGTGCTGACAAGCATTTTAAGCGATCGCTAACGGTTAGCTTTTAACCTAAATTTTTGTGATTGTGAGGAATCTACCGTTAGCTGGTTGATATCACACGTTGGACGCTATAGGGTGTAAAGTGTGAATTTAGGTGTAAGGAATCCGGAACCCATGTAGACAAGATCCGCAATTTCTTGTATCTAGCACAGATTGATCTTACTTTGTAACGCAGGATAGTTAAGGATATGCCGCAGCTTGAAGCCAGCCCTAGGATTGACTTTCATAGTGAAGATTATAAAGACGCCTACAGCCGGATTAATGCCATTGTGATCGAAGGGGAGTTAGAAGCCAATGGTAACTATAAGCAGCTAGCTGAAAGCCTGCCCGAAAATCAAGCTGAATTGCTGAAGCTAGCCAAAATGGAGCTTCGCCACATGAAAGGTTTTCAAGCCTGCGGAAAAAATTTGCAGGTTACCCCAGACATGGCGTTTGCTAGAGAATTTTTCTCTGAGCTACACAACAACTTTCAGCAAGCTTGGCAAGAGGGGCGGATTGTCACCTGTTTGTTGATTCAGTCTTTGATCATTGAAACATTTGCGATCGCGGCTTACAACATCTACATTCCTGTAGCAGACGACTTTGCTCGTAAAATTACTGAAGGCGTCGTTAAAGACGAATACCTGCACCTGAACTTTGGCGAAGAATGGCTAAAAGCCAATTTTGAGTCAGCCAAGGCTGAGCTTGAAGTCGCCAACCGGGAAAATCTGCCCCTAGTCTGGAAAATGCTCAACCGAGTCGCTATTGACGCCGAAGTGCTAGGCATGGAAAAAGACGCCCTAGTCGAAGACTTCATGATTACCTACGGCGAAGCCCTAGCCAACATTGGCTTTAACAATCGCGAAGTTATGCGACTTTCAGCTCAAGGACTTGCGGTTATCTAAAGCGTCAGGCGATCAAATTGTTCCAGTGAAAACTGGCTGTGCTTCATCAGCGGCCTCTGCGCCATGCCTTGCGTCTCAGCAGTAGACCCTTTTAAGGGATGACACTAAGCGGTCAATAGCTTAGACCGTTTAGTGTCTTAGGCAGCGCGGCGTCAGAGGCTCCTTCTTTTTCCGCCGCCTGAATTTGTCCTTTCATATACCTGGTTAACAGGTTTTAAGTAACCCATCTAGAATGTTCGGTTTAATTGGTCATCTTACGAGCTTAGAGCACGCCCAATCCGTTGCCAGAGACTTGGGCTATCCAGAATATGCTGATCAAGGACTCGATTTTTGGTGCAGCGCCCCACCCCAAATCGTCGATACGATTAAGGTCAAAAGTGCTACAGGGCAGGTGATTGAAGGACGCTATGTAGAGTCTTGCTTTTTGCCTGAAATGTTAGCTGCCCGCCGGATTAAAGCCGCCACTCGAAAAATTGTGAATGCCATGGCGCATGCTCAGAAGCATGGTGTTGATATTACGGCGCTAGGCGGTTTTTCATCAATTATTTTTGAAAATTTTAACCTGAATCAAATTCAGCAAGTTCGCAACATTAAACTAGATTTCCGGCGATTTACTACGGGCAACACCCACACGGCTTACATTATTTGTCGTCAGGTAGAACAAGCCTCTAAAAAATTAGGTATTGAGCTTTCTCGCGCAACGGTGGCCGTGTGCGGCGCTACCGGAGACATCGGCAGCGCCGTTTGCCAGTGGTTAAACGCGCGTACGGATGTCCAAGATTTGCTGCTGATTGCCCGCAATCAAGAAAGAGTTCAGCAGCTACAGGAATATCTGGGCCGGGGCAAAGCAATGGCATTGACTGAAGCACTACCCCAAGCCGATATTGTGGTTTGGGTGGCGAGTATGCCCAAAGGGGTTGAAATTGATGCAGCAGCGTTAAAACAACCTTGCCTGATGGTTGATGGTGGCTATCCCAAAAACCTGGCTACGCGCTTTAGTCATCCTGGTATTCATGTCCTCAAGGGAGGTATTGTTGAACATGCCCTGGACATTGACTGGCGAATTATGAACATTGTCAATATGGATGTGCCTGCCCGCCAGCTATTTGCTTGCTTTGCTGAATCAATGCTGCTGGAGTTTGAGAAGTGGTATACCAACTTCTCTTGGGGGCGGAATCAGATTACGCTAGAAAAAATGGATCAAATTGGCCAGTCTTCTGTTAAGCATGGGTTCAAACCTTTGCTAACTTTTGGTTAGACCAAAGCTGCCCCATTGTTTGCCAGGTAACTCCCAGCAGGCCCCGTTAGCGGCACTTGCAAGGTTTGGGCTGGGAATTTCTAGCCGCCGTCAGGCGGGTTGTGTGCGTTGTCGCTGATTGCTAAGCTATGCCGACTACCGAACGTAGGCCGATTCTATTAGAGTTTGAAAAGCCCCTCGCTGAACTGGAAGCCCGGATAGACCAAATTCGCCAGCTTGCAGAAGATAACGATGTCGATGTTTCAGCCCAGATTCATCAGCTAGAGTCGCGGGCTGACCAGCTCCGTCAGGAAATTTTTACCAGCCTATCGCCAGCCCAGCGGCTACAGGTGGCGCGGCACCCGCGACGACCTAGCACGCTAGACTACATTCAAGCAATTAGCGATGAGTGGATAGAGCTACACGGCGATCGCCGCTCTGGAAAAGACGATCCGGCATTGGTGACTGGAATTGCTCGTTTTCAAGGGCGACCCGTGGTGATGCTGGGACATCAAAAAGGACGAGATACCAAAGACAACGTCACGCGCAATTTTGGTATGGCTTCGCCGGGGGGCTATCGCAAAGCTATGCGCATGATGGAACACGCCGATCGCTTTGGTATGCCCATTTTTTGCTTTATCGATACGCCAGGTGCCTATCCGGGCTATGAAGCGGAAGAGATGGGGCAGGGTGAAGCGATCGCCTACAACTTGCGAGAAATGTTTCGCCTGAACGTGCCCATTTTGTGTACGGTGATTGGAGAAGGGGGATCGGGTGGTGCTTTAGGCATTGGCGTGGGCGATCGCTTGTTGATGTTTGAACATTCTGTCTACACAGTTGCCAGCCCTGAAGCCTGCGCCGCTATTCTTTGGAAAGATGCAGGGCGCTCAGCCCAAGCGGCTGAGGCACTCAAAATCACCGCAGTTGATTTAAAAAATTTAGGCATTTTAGACGAGCTATTGCCAGAACCCATTGGTGGGGCGCATGCGGCTCCGCTAGTAGCGGCTGAAAACTTGAAAAAGGCGCTGCAGCGAAACCTCAATGAATTGTTAGCACTGACTCCCCAGGAGCGGCGTGACCTTCGCTACCAAAAGTTTCGGCAAATTGGCGTGTTTTCAGAAGAAGGTTACTCAACGATGGCTAGAGATTAGCGCCAGCAGGAACGCTAAGCTAGCGAGGGGGATACCCGTACTGAGAAAAATATGAGAATTTGCGGTTTTATTCTTAACGTTTGTTAACATACAGAAGGCTTGATTCACAGATGCTGCTTCACCGCTGTTTTGGCTTGCATACAAGCCCGTTTAAGGGAGCAGGCTGAGTAGAGTCGCCCGCAACAAGGACAGTCCTCGTGAACCTTTGAGCCTTAGGTTTGCAGTCAAAAACGACAGGTTAGTGCCTGTGTGCATCGACAATGAGATTTTAGTGACGGTGACTGGTACGAGGCTTGCCTTTGTGCAAACCGTTCGATGGAGCAATCAATGAATTTTTCTGAAAAGCGTCGAGTGCTAATTACAGGGGCTAGCAGTGGCATTGGCAAAGCAACGGCGCTTGCTTTTGCGGCTCATGACTTTGATTTAGCCCTGGTAAGCCGCTCTCAGGCAAAGCTTTTAGCCGTGGCCGAAGAGGTGGTGGCAAAAGGGGGTAGCGCTCGTCCCTATGCCCTTGATCTGGCTCAAGTTGATCAGATTAAACCGCAGCTAGAAGCTGTGCTAGCTGACTTTGGCCCCCTTGATGTGTTGATTAATAATGCTGGCATGGGCTACACCCGTTCGCTAGCAGAGACTCCTTTGGCGGATTGGCAACAGGTGATCGATTTAAACCTGACGAGCGTTTTTCAATGTGTGCAAGCGGTGTTGCCGAGCATGCGCGATCGCCAAACTGGCTTAATCATCAACGTGGCTTCGGTTGCCGCTGAACAGGCTTTCCCCGACTGGGGAGCCTACAGCGTCAGTAAAGCGGGGGTTGTAGCCCTTTCTCGGGTTTTAGCGGTCGAAGAGCGCCAGCATGGTATTCGGGTATCCACCCTTTGTCCGGGGGCCGTTAACACCCCCATTTGGGATACCGAAACGGTTGCAGCTGATTTCAATCGTGCCGCCATGCTAACGCCTGAAACCGTTGCTAATGTAATTTTGCAAATGACCCTCCTGCCTGAGTCTGCAACCATCGATCAGCTAACGCTGATGCCTAGCGGTGGGGCACTTTAGACTTAGCGAATCTGTCTGTTCTTGTTTTTGTTCCTCGGTTTTGGAAATTTCAAACTTAAACTGATTATGACTATCACGTCTTCGAATATTGCCAACGGTAGTAACCCATCAGCCGCCTTGGGTAGTTCTGAGAGCGTAGTTGCCGCTGAAATGCTGACTCAGAAACCCCCGGCTCGGCCCGATCGCAACACTATCAATGGAGCCAACGCTCAGCTTAAGCCGACCGACGATACTGTCAAAGACGACATGATGGCAGCGGTTCGCACCCTGTTAAGCTCAGTGGGTGAAGACCCTAACCGCGAAGGGTTGCTAAAAACGCCCAAGCGGGTAGCAGAGGCGATGCGTTTTCTCACCAGCGGCTACAACCAGTCTTTGGAAGAACTGGTGAACGGAGCCATTTTTGACGAAGGCCACAACGAAATGGTACTGGTGCGAGATATCAACGCCTTTAGCTTGTGTGAGCACCACATGCTGCCTTTTATGGGGCGGGTGCATGTCGCTTATATTCCCAATGAGCGCGTGGTGGGTCTGAGCAAGCTGGCTCGCATTGTGGAAATGTACTCCCGCCGATTGCAGGTGCAAGAGCGGCTTACCCGTCAGATTGCCGAAGCGATTCAAGAAATTCTTGATCCACAAGGGGTAGCCGTTGTCATGGAAGCTAGCCACATGTGCATGGTGATGCGCGGTGTGCAAAAGCCGGGTTCTTGGACGGTGACTAGCGCCATGATTGGCGTTTTTCAGGAAGATCAAAAAACTCGCGAAGAGTTTCTAAGCCTGATTCGTCATCAACCCTCTTTTTTCTAGGTTGCTAGGGTAGAGACGGCAGCAGGGATAGTTGACTAACCGAAGATGGGCAGGGGCGTTTGTCCTTTGCCCATCTTTGCTGTGAGGCCCATTAAGCCCGGTGCCGCAGTTGCTCAAATAGCTGAACTACTAGATCGAGATCTTTGTCACCAGGCGATCGCTCTACGCCGCTAGAAAGGTCAATACCTGCGGGTGAAAGCTGCTGTAGGGCTGTCAAAATATTGCCAGGGTTGAGGCCGCCTGCTAACAGCCAGGGCTTTTGCGGCTGAAAGGATTTTAGCGATCGCCAGTCTAAGGTTTGCCCGGTGCCCCCTAACTGCTGTGGGTGATACGCATCTAGCAACAAGGTGTCTACGACGGTAGCGTAGGCGGCTGTTTGAGCCAGGGTTTCAATCGAACTGATCCGAAAAGCTTTAATTAATTCCAGGTGAGGAAACTGCTGCCGCAACTGTTGACAAAACTGCGGCGTTTCTTGACCATGTAGCTGGATTGCGCTGAGCGGTGCGATCGCTAGCGTGGTGGCAATCTCTGCCAGGGTGGGGTTAGCAAAAACGCCAATACAATCGGGGCGGTTGGCGGTTGGTAGGGCTGCAAGGATAGCTTGAATTTGCTCAGGCGTAATGTAGCGCGGCGAAGCGCTGACACAGATAAACCCCAGCGCGGTGGCTCCTAAGGCCGCGATCGCTTGAGCTTGAGCTGGCTGAGTAATGCCGCAAATCTTAACGCGCATGCAGATAAAGCTGATGAACTAACGCTGGTTGTATCCGTAAACTCAGGCGACAAACGCTACCCCAATGGCAATTGGCAGCTCAACTAGAGACTTTGTCTTTCTTACTGTAAACCTTATCAGCGGTAGCCTTGGCGAATTTGTCGGCTGGCTTTGAGCCTATAACCCCGGCAACCTATACTATTGGCCGAGATGCAGTATGAGTATTTGGCGGCGGATTTGCGATATTTTTGTGACCTTCGAGCAGGGGCTTTAGGACGCGGGGGGCTAGCGATGGCGCTAGCAGGCTTGCTATGGCTAGTGGTGGGCATAGGTTGGGTAGCTCCGGTTGTGGCGGCTGAGATTACCCCCCCACGCCAGCCCTTGACCCTAGAAATTTTAGAGCAGCGCTTAGCCACGCCTAGCCGCCAAGAAGGCAAAGCGGTGATTGATTTGCGGCGCTTTGAAATTGATTTGCGACCTGAAAATGAAGCTTTTCGTAGCCGCTTTTATCGATTGCTACAAACGCGGCTACAAGCTGGTAGCACACCCCTGGGGTTAGATCTGAGCAATGCCTTAATTCAAGGTGATTTTGATCTAACGCAATTGGGGCTACGGGCACCGCTCTATGGGGAAGCGCTGGCTCCTTTGCTGACCGCCGCCGAGCAAGAGCAATTGGCTCGCGATCGCCGTCGATTAAGCCAGCTTTCGCAACTTTCCCAATCGCTGCTCATTCAGGCGCAGCCAACCCCGCTGCGGTTGTTTTTGTTTCGTGGCTCTCTCCGGCTAACGCAGACGCAATTTAAAGGCCGCGTCAACGGCGCTAATCTCTTTTTTCTAGATCGCTTAGAGGCTCGTGGAGCTGTTTTTAACCAAGAAGTGAACTGGACGGGTGCCCGCTTTAGTCAAACTGTGAACTTTATTGCTGCCATCTTTGGGCAGTCAGCTCGATTTCGCAACAGTCTATTTTTTGGTCGGGTGCGTTTTAACCAAAGCCAGTTTTGGGGGCCTGTCAGTTTTCAAGGCAGCGAGTTTCAGGCCAACGCTAATTTTAACCAGGCGCTTTTTCAGGCTGATAGCAATTTTAGCCGTCTGCAATGGCAGCAAAATGTAGACTTTGCTCAAGCAAGCTGGCAGGCTACGGCCAACTTCAGCCGTAGCCGATTCTTACAAGCGCTCTTTCTCACCGAAACCCGCTTTGAGTCTTTAGCTTTGTTTCAACAGGCGCAGTTTCATCAGCCGATTAATCTGCGCGGTGCGGCGATCGCTGACCAGCTAGACTTTGGCGATGCTCGATTTTTGCCGGGAGCCTACATCAACGTGACCGGGTTAGAATTTAGTGCCGACCAAGCCCAAATCTTGGGCAGCCCAGGCCAGATTGGGCGATTTATTTCGGTGCCGATGCTGCCGGGGAATGAAACGCTGCTGCGAAACCTGGTGCGTAATTTTCGACGATTAGAGCAAATTGCCGATGCTAACCAGATTGAATACACGACTGAAGTTTTGCGGTTGCGAGAACTGCAAAAACGGCTCACTGGGATTAATCTCAACACGGCTAGCCCCCAGCAGCTAGGGCGAGTTGGGTTTACCCAAACCCAGCAACAAGCCATTTTGCAGGCGCGAGCCGCGCAACCTTTTTTAAGTCCTACCGATTTACTCAACCTAGACGCTATTGATCTGGCGGCTTATGTCAAAGTGCGCGATCGCATTATGACCACAACGGCGCTATCCTGGCTGACCCGGTTACAGGCGGCTGGGCAATGGCTACTGCTTTCTTTGCTGCTGTTGCTTAGCCGTTATGGCACCAGTTCGGGATTGACGCTGGGGATTGCGATTGTGGCGATCGCCTTTTTTAGCTTGCTGTTTTGGCTGATCGATCGCTATCGGCGGTGGCAGCCTACCCCAATTGCTGCGCCACCTTGGGAAGTCGGCTGGATGCTGAGTACCTTTAGCGGGCTGATGCTGGGTGGCACTAGCTTAATTGAACGTACCGCCGAGCAAGCTGGCTGGACGCTTTTGTGCTTGGGGGTGTTGATTGCGCCTTTGCCGCTAACGCTGGTTTTCATTTTGTACGGCCAGGGGCGCTACCACAAGCTGATGGATAGCAGTTATCTGGTTGAAGACGGCAGTATGCGTCAGCTCCGACTATTGATTGCGCGGCTACCCGTAATTCCTAAATTTCCGTTCTTTCGCGATCGCTACACGCCAATTTTGCTCGATCGCCGTTGGAACTGGCTAAACTACTATGACTTTAGCCTCAACAATTGGCTGAAATTCGGCTTTAATGACATTCGGCTACGAGATGAGCATCTACCAGGTTTGATTGCGGCTCTAGTCTGGTATCAGTGGAGCCTTGGCATTTTATATATTGCTTTGTTGCTCTGGACGTTTTCGCGTACGATTCCGGGGCTAAACTTGCTGTTGTATTTCTAGGGCCATGACGCTCACTAACTCACAGTCGATTCAACAAAAAAAAGCCGCTTTGCGCCAGCGATTGCTCAAAGCGAGACAGGCAATACCGCCTCAGCTTTGGCGGCAAAAAAGCGATCGCATCTGTGCCCATCTCAAAGCGCTGCCTTTATTTACCCAAGCCCGCACGATTCTGGCTTACTGTAGCTTTCGCCAGGAACCTGATTTGTCTCCCTTACTGCAAATCCAGCGATCTTGGGGCTTGCCGCGCTGTGTCGAAAAGTCAATTATCTGGCATCGTTGGTATCCCAACGGGTCTTTGCCGTTACAGACTGGAGCCTATGGTATTTGGGAACCACATCCCCACTCGCCGCTCGTTGAGCCAGAGACGGTAGACCTGATTTTGGTGCCTGCGGTTGCCTGCGACATCAAAGGCTATCGTCTGGGGTATGGCGGGGGCTATTATGATCGGCTGCTAAGCCAGCCCGCCTGGATAGGCAAACCTACAATTGGCATTATTTTTGAATATGCCAGACTGCCCAAAATTCCCAAAGCGCCTTGGGATAGGCGACTAGACGGTATCTGTACCGAAAGTGGTTTGTATTTTATGGCGGATTGAAGCAGGTCGATGGGCATCTGGCACCGACGCTAGCGCCGATTCTTTGAGCGTGCCAGAGATAATAAAACAGCAGGCTTTTGTGCAGGAGAATATGTTAGCGACTAACTCCAAGATCTCAACCCATGTCTCACGCTGCGGTGGCACCGTCGGGACGAGGCAGTGGCAGTCTTTGACAGTTGTTTACGAAACCTGTGGTCAGGGTCAGCCCGTTTTGCTGCTGCCAGCTTTTAGCACGGTTTCTAGCCGCGCGGAAATGGAGCCGTTAGCGACCCAACTGGCTGCTCACTTTCAAGTCACCGTGCTTGACTGGCCTGGATTTGGCGATTCCGATCGCCCACCCTTAGACTATTGCCCCGAACTCTATCACCCGTTTTTGGCAGACTTCGTGCGATCGCACTTCACCGCACCAATTATCGTCATCGCTGCCGGACATGCCGCTGGCTATGCCCTCCAACTGGCTGCTACCCATCCCCAAACCTGTTCAAAACTGGTACTGGTTGCCCCTACCTGGCGCGGCCCGTTAGCTGTTATGGGTGTGCCCCCTGCCATACGCAAGGGCGTTAAAGCCTTGGTGCGATCGCCGTTGTTAGGGCAAGCCCTCTATGGCCTCAATACCCGACCAAGCTTTCTCAAATGGATGTATCGCCGTCATGTGTTTGTAGATGACAGCCAGCTTACCCCCGCCTACCTTGAGCAGCGCTATCAAAACACCCAAAAGCCTGGTGGCCGCTACGCCCCTGCTGCTTTTGTCACGGGTAGCTTAGACCCGGTACAAACCAGAGCTGAGTTTTTGGCCTACTTGGAAAAATTGACCTTGCCGCTGATGGTTGTGGTGGCCGAGCAAGCCCCAACTGCCTCCAAAGCCGAAATGGAAGCGATCGCGGCCTTGGCACCTGTGCAAGTCGGGCGATTGCCCGGAACGTTAGGCATGGCTGAAGAATATGGCAATGAGGTAGCAGAGCAGATTTTGCCGTTTTTGCAGGGAGTAGCGGACTGAATACTTTTACAAAATTCGGCCTGAAGCGCCGCGTTTTTGAAACTGACCCATGCCGCTGCGGCCAAGCCACTGCGTCCCCTCTACAATTAGCTCACCGCGCAAAAACACCTTTTCGACTGAGCCTGTGACTTCGCGCCCTTCAAACAGGCTGTAGTCTACGTTGGAGTGATGGGTTTGGGCGCTGAGAATTTGGGTTTTGTTGGGGTCAAACAGCACCAGGTCGGCATCGCTGCCAATGGCGATCGCCCCTTTGCGTGGAAACAAGCCAAACATTTTGGCCGGAGCGGTTGAGGTCAACTGAACAAAGCGGTTGAGCGAAATTTTGCCTGAACGAACGCCGCCGTCGTAGAGCAAGACCAGCCGCGTTTCTACCCCTGGTGCGCCGTTGGGGATTTGATTGAAGTTGTCTTGCCCCAGTTGTTTAGAATACTTTAGCCCCATCGTCCGTTCGTTGATGCAAAAAGGACAGTGATCGGTGGCGACAATTTGCAAATCGTCAAATCGTAGTCCTCGCCATAGGGCTTGGTGGCAGTGATGCGATCGCAGCGGCGGCGTCATTACATACTTGGCCGATTCGAAGCCGGGATGATCGTATTGGCTATCGTCTAAAAACAAATAGTGCGGGCAGGTTTCAGCAAAGGCTGGCAAACCGCGATCGCGAGCTTCTACCACGCTTTCTAGCGCTTCTGGGGCAGAAAGATGCACGATATAGACAGGCACTTCTGCTAATTCCGCAATCCGAATTGCCCGGTGCGTCGCTTCAGCTTCCATCAGCCGGGGGCGGGTGAGCAGGTGGGCTTTGGGGGCAGTATTGCCCTGCTCTAGCGCTTCTTCAATTAAGACTTGAATCACCTGACCGTTTTCGGCGTGGAGGTTCACCATGCCGCCATGATGCCCAACGGTGCGCATGGTGCGAAAAATGGCGGCATCATCCACCATCAAAATGTCAGGGTAGGCCATGTACATTTTGAAACTGGAGACGCCCTCGTGATTGATCACATCTGGCAGTTCAGCCAGCACTGCCCGGTTAACGTCTACCAGAATCAGGTGAAAACTGTAGTCAATGCAGACTTGGGGATCGGCTAGCGCTACGCGATCGTCTAGCGTCTTTTTAGCACTGTCGCCTTTTGACTGGTAAGCAAAGTCAACAATCGTGGTGGTACCGCCAAAGGCCGCTGCGATCGTCCCTGATTCGTAGGTATCGCAGTTCATAGCGGGGCCTTGGGGGCCTTCCATATGGGTGTGAACATCAATGCCGCCAGGAAAGACCAGCAGCCCTGTGGCATCGTGTACGTCGGCAGACTCAGCAGCGAGATCGCGGCCTATGGTTTCAATTTGCCCATCGCGGATGAGGATATCGGCGGTGTAGTCATCGACTGCGGTGACGATGCGACCGCCTTTGATTAGGGTGAGTGGCATGAGGGGGAGGGGGAGAGGGGTGAGGATGGGGGTGAGGAGAGGATAGTAATGGGGGGCTGTAGGCTGGGGTGGGCGGGCGTTTGGGTGGCGGTAAAGCTGCTTAGTGAGTGCCTAAGCGGGGGCTGCAGAAACCCGGAATGCTTGCACCCGCCTGTCTCTCTGGCGGTGTCTTTAGTCTGCCATTACGGCATTGGCTACCCTTGCGCTGCTTTATAGGCGGCCCAGCCACCGTAGTCGGAAATATCTGGCCAGCTATGGGCTGCTATCAAATCGGCGGGATAGAGAAAGGCGATCGCGCTGTCACCGTCTTCTAACTCAATGGTTTCGGGATACATGTGGGGGGGTTCGTTGTCCTTCAAATATTCGTATTGCGCTGCTGTCATTTCGTAAAGTTCGCCCGGAATGGCAATGCCATTAGACTCGGTTTGATAAATGCCGGGGTGCCAGCCATTGCCGACGGCGTGTAGACGATATTTAGGGGCTGTTTTGGCGGCACGAACGAAAGTCGCAGACTGCAAGTTGGAGTGATCGGGCTGACCCCGCAGCGCCGATCCGCAAATGAACACAAGTTTGGAGCTAGCAGAACTCGTCATAGTAGTTAATACAGGGAAAAACGAACAAAAGGCTGGCAATTGAACATTGCTTTAAAGGGATTCACACTACTCTACTGGTAGAGGTTCAAAATCGCATCTAGATGTAAAGAATCCGCTGTTACCAGTCGGGTAAATGGTATAGAGAGATACAGTAACCTCTAGTTCAAGATTCTATGAATGGACAGAGTTGATTGTCTTGTCTAACCATAGGGGTTTGACAATTGGGTTGTGGGGTTTGCCTGGGGATTTGGCACTCCCAAATCCCTAGCCCGACAAATATTTTCAGGTCAATCAGCCATTTCATCACTGATTTTTAAGCTGTGATTCAGTCTGTCAGGACGGTGACGTTGTCTAATGGGCTGGGCGATCGCGAGGGATGTTTAATCTATGCCAGAGACTCAATTCACTTCGGCTCAGGTAGCTGACTCAGCGCTGACTCAGCCCGTTGCCAATGCCAAAGGGGTAACGCTACAGTCTGTCACCAAGCGATATGGCGCGGTGGTAGCCGTCGAAAACCTGACGCTACACATTCCGGCAGGGTCTTACTGCTGCTTACTCGGCCCAAGCGGTTGTGGCAAAACCACCACTATGCGCATGATTGCTGGCCACGAAGAAATTACCCAAGGTGACATTTACATTGGCGAGACTCGCATTAATGAGTTGCCGCCAGCCAAAAGAAACACCGCCATGATGTTTCAAAACTATGCTTTGTTTCCGCACAAAACGGTCTGGCAAAATGTGGAATTTGGCTTGAAAATGCGGGGGCTATCTCAGGCAGACCGACAGCCAAGAGTAGAAGAGATGCTGGCGATTGTGGGGCTAAGTCAATTTGCTCACCGCAAACCCCACATGCTGAGTGGCGGTCAGCAGCAACGGGTAGCCTTGGCGCGTGCTTTAATTACGCGTCCCCAAGTTTTGCTATTAGATGAACCGCTTAGTGCTTTAGATGAATCTTTGCGGGTCAAAACCCGAGGTGAGTTGCGTAAGCTACAGCGACAGTTTGGCATGACTTTTATTCAAGTCACCCATAACCAGGATGAAGCCTATGCCCTAGCCGATCAAATTGTGGTGATGGATCATGGTCGTATTGACCAGGTGGGGACGCCGCAGGAAATTTTTGCCAAGCCGATTTCCCAATTTGTGGCTCGCTTCACGGGAGATAACAATATTTTTATGGGCGAAGTCAGCAGTGTGGTTCACGATACCCAGGGGCATCTGATTCAGCTAGCGGTGGAGGGGTTAGGGACTTTGCTTTGCCGGGGTGACTTTGCCCAAGCTGGCACTCAAGCAGCCTGCTGTGTCCGCGCCGATCGCCTGAAGTTGCGATCGCTCTCTAGAGTAGCTGAGCCTGAACCTGCTGTTAATCGCCTGAGCGCCCGTATTACCGCCATTGAATTTACAGGCTACATCACGCGGGTAACGCTGATGAGCGAAAAAACCGGGGCTGAAATGCTGTACAAATCTCGCACGACCGACTTAATGCAAACTCCCCTAGCCGAAGGCCAGGTCGTTGCGGTTGAATGGTCAGCCGCAGACTGCGTGTTTCTGGCGCATTAGCCGTTTGGGTGATGACCACAGGGTTGGTTTTCTCACACCGTCAACCTGATTAGTTTCCTTTATAAAATCTAGCCGTATGACTAAAATTTCACGTCGTCAAGTGATTCGCACAGGCTTAGCTGCTGGCGCTTTTCTCACCGCTACTCGCTGTAGTTCAGCGCCGAAAGGTACCCCCAACAACCCGGCTTCAGGGCCACAGGTGAACGCCAATAAGATTCAAGATATCACCCTGCGGTTGATTGGTACTGGGGTGTCGCAAATTAACGAAATCCGCGATCGCGCCCAAGAAGATCTAGGCTTCAAGCTAGAAATGCGGGCACTCAGTACCGAAGAAAACAATCAAATTGCCATTACCCAACCCAAACAGTACGACATTTTTGATGGCGAATATTTTAGCTTGCCGCTTGTCGTCCCTTCCGGGAATTTGCAGCCGGTAGAAGTGAGCCGTATCACCAGCTTTGACAAAATTGTCAGCTTTTTTACCACAGGCAAATTTAACGGTATGCCGGTTGAAACCTCTCAAGGGACGGCTCCTTACAAGGTGATGTACTTAACCGGGCCTGACTCCACCGAGTTTTCGCCTACACCCACAGAATATGTAACGCTGATTCCTTTCCAGTACAATGCCGACACGCTGGGATATCGGCCTGATTTGGTCACCCGCCCGATTGAAAGCTGGGGAGAACTTTTCAATGAAGAGTTTAAGGGCAAGACGTCGATTCTCGATATCCCTTCCATTGGCATTATGGATGCGGCAATGGTGGCGGAAGCTTTGGGGCTGATGACCTTTGCTGACAAAGGCAACATGACCCAGGCCGAAATTGATCAAATTACCGATATTTTGAAAGAGCAAAAGTCAGCAGGCCAGTTTAGAGCCTTCTGGAAGACGTTCGATGAATCGGTGAATTTGATGACCTCTGGTGAAGTGGTTTTACAGTCGATGTGGTCGCCTGCGGTTACGGCTGTTAAGTCTCAAGGGCTGGAATGTGTTTACGCGCCGCTGAAAGAAGGCTACCGGGGCTGGGGCGGTGGCGTCGGCCTGTCGCGTAATCTTTCTGGCATTGAGCTAGATGCCGCCTATGAATACATCAACTGGATGCTAGAGGGCTGGGTGGGTGCTTTCTTGGGGCGTCAAGGCTACTACAGCGCTGCTCCTGAAAATTCGAAGAAGTATATGTCAGAAGCGGAGTGGGCTTTCTGGTACGAAGGTCAACCAGCATCGGAAGATATGGTCGATCCCTTTGGCAAAACGCTCGAAAAACAAGGGGCGATTCGCGATGGTGGCTCGTTTGATGAGCGCTTCGGCAACATCGTGGTTTGGAACTCAACCATGGATGAGCAGGTTTACCTGGTGCAGAAGTGGAATGAATTTATTGCTTCGTAGGCCGCAAAGCTAGTTTTAGCCGAGTGCCTGGTTCTGTAAAGCTGCTGTTGTTTTGACTGCGATCGCATCATGGGCTAGCTGAGCTGGCCTATGATGCAACAAGGCTGTGGGCATACTGGGTGCAACCAAGGTGCTTCGATGACGGCGATGAGTCGTCGGTTAGTGAAGAGGTTGCATGCATAAAAGTCGGTATTGGCTACTGCAAAAGCTCACAGTCAAAAGGCTGCCCTTTGTCGGCAGAGAGATTTTACTGACGACGGCTTTTGGGTTGTTGGGATTGATAGGGCTTTTGCACCATGAAATGTGGCGAGACGAGCTACAAGCCTGGTTGCTGGTGCGCGATAGTTCTTCGCTGCTTGATCTGTATTACAACTTTCAGTACGAAGGCCACCCGGCGTTGTGGTATCTCTGCGCCTATGCGATTACCACCTTTACGCATAATCCAATGGCGATGCAGCTGTTTCATCTGCTCGTTTCAGCTAGCTCTATTTTTTTGTTTGTCAGGTTTTCTCCTTTTAGCTGGCAGCAAAAAACTTTATTTTGCTTTGGCTATTTTCCTTTTTATGAATACAACCTGATTAGCCGTAATTATGCAATTGGTATTTTATTTTTGTTTTTATTTTGCAGCCTTTACAAAGCTAGAGATAAGCGAATTTTAGCTCTAGCGGTTTGTCTGGCTGGTTTAGCTAATACGAATTTCTATGCTTTGATTTTAAGTAGTGTTTTAGCAATAGCGCTAATAGTTGATTTAAGTGACAGGCAACAACTCAGTAAGCTACACCGCCAAAACCCGTCAAAACTGCTTGCTAGTGGCCTGATTGTAATTTTGGGCTGGATTTTGGCGGCTGTTCCTATCTTGCGGGCGATCGCAGCGGCTAGTTCAGAACTGGGGGTGGCCGTTCAAGCCAACACTGTTCAGCCTGAAAAAATAGGGGTAAAACTTGCGGGTGGACTGGACTTTTTTTTGACCCATCTAAACTATGAATTTTTGCAATCTTTAAGCTATATCTGGCAAAGCTATGTGCCTATACCCCACTTCAAAGTTGACTTTTGGAACAGCAATATTTTTGATTTGGTAGGCATTTTTTTGGCAAACTGGCACTTAGAAGACTGGCGAATCGGTGGTCTGCTGACTTTAATTGCCTCTTTGGGTTTAGCGTTTAGCTCAGTTAGGCTATTGGCTGCTCAAAGATCGGTTTTGCTGGCGTATTGCTTGGGCAGCAGTTTAATTATTGTCTGTGCCTGGTGGTTATATCCTTCACAGATCAGACATTATGGGCATCTTTTTTTCTTGTTCTTAGCCTGTATCTGGATGGCTCGATCTACAGACTTATCCCAACCAAAATTAGCCAAATCGGGTTTGGCTCTGCAAACGCTGAGTCGGTCTACAGAAAAGAAGTTTATTACCGGGCTTTTAGTCACCCAGGCGATCGCAGGCGTGTTTGCCTACACGATTGATCTGCACTATCCCTTTTCGATGAGCCGAGACGTAGCCGAGTTTATTCAAGCTCAGGGATTAGAAACCTTGCCGATTGTGGGCTACGAACAGCGCCCAGCCCTGACCCTATCGGGTTACCTCGACCAACCGATTTATGACCCGGCCAAAAACCAGTTTCGTTCTTTTTGGACAACCCGGCACGCCAAAGTTCAAACAGCCAACATTTTGGCTGATGCTATGCGGATTGGCTGCCAGCAGCATTCGGCAGTGCTTTTGGTTCTAACCGAAGCGCTGGATGCTACCAGGCTACCCACCATTCAGCCGTTAGCCGCTTTTGACGGGCCTCGAATTGTGCGCAGTGAAGGATTTTATCTTTACCTGGCGTCACCCCAGGCAGCCGATCAAGCCTGCTCATAACGCGCTTTGACGTTTTTGAAAACACAGCCGTTCTCAAATTAGCGGCTAAATCCAAGGGGAGATTTCCACACTTTTAAGTCGGTGCTTTTGGCTCGGTTAGCTTAGTACACTGGTACTTAAATCAAGGGTTTCCGCCGATCGCCTGCAAACGTGGGTGCGGGCAAAATTTTTGAGGCAACGTCTTAAAAAAACCGCGCTTACCTCGTTGCTGCTGGCAATTAAACACTGGCAGTTACAGACGAAACGATTGCGTTGCGACTGAGGCAAACCCTATTGGTAAGGAGGTACCATGTCTGTTAAAAAACCGCCGCAGCCACCGCGATCGCGCCAAATTCTTAACATCGCTTTTTTGGTGTTAAGTGGTTTTTTGGTGTTGAACCTGTTGCTGCCAGGTGCATTTGCCAATCGTCCCGCTCGGATGCCCTATAGCATGTTCATTCATCAGGTAGAAGAGCATGAAGTGGTTAGAGCCTCGGTTGGGCAAGACGAAATTCGCTATCAGGTCAGAAACGAAACGGGAGAACCGGGCGATGTTTATACCACCACGCCCATTTTTGATCTCAATCTGCCTCAGCGTTTAGAAGATAACGGGGTTGAGTTTGCGGCTCCCCCTCGCCAAAATCAATGGTTTGGCAATTTGCTGGGCTGGATCATTCCACCTTTGATTTTTATTGGGGTATGGCGCTTTTTTATTGCCAGAGGAGCGGGCGGGCCGCAAGGAGCGCTTTCAATCGGCAAAAGCCGCGCCAAAGCCTATGTTGAAGATGAGGCAACGCGGATCACTTTTGATGATGTCGCGGGGGTGGAAGAAGCCAAAACCGAACTGGTTGAAATTGTCGATTTTCTCAAAACGCCCAAACGCTTTACACAGCTAGGAGCCAAAATTCCGAAAGGGGTTTTGCTGGTGGGGCCACCGGGAACGGGTAAAACGCTTTTAGCTAAAGCCGTTGCTGGAGAAGCGGGGGTACCTTTCTTTAGCATTTCTGGTTCAGAGTTTGTAGAGCTGTTTGTGGGAGTTGGATCTTCCCGCGTCAGAGACTTGTTTGAGCAGGCGAAAAAGCAGGCACCTTGCATCGTCTTTATTGACGAGCTAGATGCGATCGGTAAGTCTCGCGCCAGTGGCGGGGTCTATGGCGGCAATGACGAACGCGAACAAACGCTCAATCAGCTTTTGACTGAGATGGATGGCTTTGCAGCGGGGGAAGCTACGGTGATTGTACTGGCGGCTACCAACCGTCCAGAAACGCTGGATCCGGCACTGCTGCGTCCGGGACGCTTTGATCGCCAAGTGCTAGTCGATCGCCCGGATTTGATGGGGCGAGAAGCAATTTTGCGAATTCACGCTCAAGGGGTGAAGCTTTCAGAAGAGGTGGATTTAAAGGCGATCGCTACTCGTACGCCCGGTTTTGCGGGGGCAGATCTGGCTAACCTGGTTAACGAAGCGGCTTTGCTAGCGGCTCGGCGGAACCAAACCAGCGTGCAACAAGAAGACTTTGCCGAAGCAATTGAGCGGGTCGTGGCAGGGCTAGAGAAAAAGAGCCGGGTCTTGAATGAAGAAGAGAAGAAAATTGTCGCTTATCACGAAGTTGGTCATGCTCTAGTCGGAGCCGTGATGCCGGGAAGCGATCGCGTCGCTAAAATTTCTATCGTGCCCCGTGGCATGGCAGCTTTAGGCTACACCCTACAACTGCCGACCGAAGATCGCTTTTTGCGCAACGAAGCCGAGCTTAAAGGGCAAATTGCCACCCTGCTTGGGGGTCGTTCGGCGGAAGAAATTGTCTTTGGCAGCATTACCACGGGGGCATCGAATGACCTACAGCGAGCCACCGATCTAGCTGAGCAAATGGTGACCACTTACGGCATGAGCGAAGTGTTAGGGCCTCTGGCTTATCAACGCAATCAGCCGGGGGGCTTTTTAGAAAACGGCATGCCCAACCCGCGCCGTATGGTCAGTGATGAAACGGCTAAAGCGATCGACAAAGAAGTCAAAGATATTGTCGAAACCGCCCACCAGACAGCGCTGAGCATTTTGGGGCAAAACCGCGAACTGCTTGAGCAAGTGGCTCAACTGCTGTTGCAGCAAGAAGTGATTGAAGGTGAAACCCTAAAGCAGTTTCTCAGCCAGGTGCAGCTATCGGCTCAAAACACCGAACCTACGCCCGTTTATAACGCTGCGATGGGTTAGCACCGCCAAACTGAAGATAGCTCAAACAGCCGGGTGGCAGGACATTGTGCCTAAAAGCCCGGTTTTTTTGTGGCGTTTGATCGGACATCCACCATTAAAAACTTGATAAAGCTTAATGTTTTGTGACTATTCTGGATGAAGAAATCTATATTCAGACAGACGCCAAATGCCTTTTTTCAACTCCGCTGAACCGATCCTCCGTCGCAAGCAGCCTAACTTAGATGTGCAAGATTTGCGTGGTTTGTTGCGTATTCATTGGCAGCTAGGCGATCGCACGCTGCTGTCTAACCTGTATACGCGCATTGATCAGGTTTTTGTGGTGTGGGGTTGGATAACGGCCATCATTTTTGGCGTGGCTCAATTTACGCTGATTAGCTGGAGCGATCAAGCGATCGCCTGGTCGTTATTGACGCTGGTTGGCACGATGGCGATGACCTGGTTAGCCTGGTTTTGGGTCAAAGTTGAAAGCCTGCGCTGGTTGATTTATGGCTGGGCGAGTTTGATGCTGCTGGGGGTCTTGCTGACAGACTATGGCATTTTTGGCCCTTGCGGTTGGATTTTGGTCAATCTCTGTCCGCTGTGGCTGGGGTTGACCGCAACCGGATATTTGATCATGGGCATTGGTATGCGATCGCGCACTTTTTTGCTCACTGCTTTAATTCATGGGTTGAGTATTTTGATGCTGAGCGCTTTGCCCCAGTGGCAGTTTTTAATAACGGGGCTGGTAATGTCTGGCTGTTTAATGCTGCTTTCTGAAGTGCAGTGGGATATGCGATCGCCCATCGAATCTCAGATGTTGGCGGCTGATGAAAAAGCCTTTAACCGCGAACAGCATCGTTTGCGGCAGCTATCGGCCTGAAGGTTGACGGCAGAAGACGAGCAGAAGGCAGGCAGAGGGCAGGCAGAAGGCAGAGAGAGAAGGCAGAATGAAAGCTTTGCTGTCAGCGGTGTTCTGCCATTGAAGGGTTTCAACCTGGGTGGCTAGGGCTAAAAAATTGTAGTACTGCCCCTAAGCTAGCTAGGGGCGGCGATTGGCGGCTACGGCGGGTCGATCTAGAGGGCTAGGAAATAGCGATCGCACCGCTGCTTGTCGCGCTGCTGGCTGTTCCCCCGCCGCTTGCCAAAGCGTGTCGTGGTAGAAAAAAGAGACGCCAGCATAATCAGCCTGCCGCGCGGCGGCAACCTGCTGTTGAATTAAACGACTGGAAACGGGCGCATCTTTAAGCCCGGTTAAAATGCCAATGGCGGTGGGGATATGGTATTTGGCTCGCTGCATGAGTGGATTTTGCAAGGTAGCGCTAAAGCTGCTGAGGGTGTCGCGGTAAACCTGCACAATCAGTTCCTCAATGTAGCCTGCTTGCTCCCAGCGAGGCCAATCTTGCAAAAAGTGAGTGTAGGCAAACTGGGCAGGATTGGGCGAAACCGAAACAACCGCTTGGGGTCGATAAGTTTTGACCACGCCAAAAACCCGCTCCATAAAAGCCGTAATTTTATTGGCTCGCCACTGCATCCATTCTGGATCGTAGGGATTGCGCGGCGGCAGGCGACCGCCGTGTTCTTGCTGATAAAGCTGCTGCGTATACGGATCATAGCCAAATTCCACGGGTAGCCCTAGATGATCATCTAGCTGCAAGCCGTCTACTTCGTAGTTCGCCATGAGTTCGGCTATCACCTCTAGCAAAAACTGCTGGGCTTGGGGATGAAAGGGATTGAGCCATACCCGAGCGTGTCGTCCTTCTTGATAGTAGCGGGCGGCTGGTAGCGCTCCCTGGCGTTGGGTTAGCCAGTCGGGATGACGCGCCGCCAAGGCTGAATTGGCAGGCGCCATAAAGCTAAACTCAAACCAGGGAATGACGCTAATGTGCCGTTGGTGAGCCAGATCTACTAGTTCTAGCAGCATATCGCGATCGCCTTGAGCCGCTTCTAGCGCTTCGTGGCGACCAGTCGCTTCTAGGTCAGGATACAGTCCTTGCTTGTAGCCAATTTCGCGCGTAGCTACTTCGCTGGGAAATAGCGTATATCCCCAACTCCAAACGGTGGGATACACGGTGTTGATATGGGCTGCGGCCAGCTGATCGAGCGCTGTGACTAAGGACGGGCGCGTAAACAAGACCGAACTGTCTACGTTGGTGAGCCAAACCCCACGGATTTCTTGGTTGGGGTAGGCCGCTGTGGCGTCGGCTGCGGCCATGAGGGGATGGCGAATCAAAGCGTTACCCCCAATCACGACTAAAGCCGTTAAGATGACCGCGATCGCCCGGTGTCGCCAACGTTGCATAACTCAGTTACCCCCTCCACTACATCTGCTCAAGCATTCAAGCCTAAAGGTGACAAATCCCTAAAACCTGACAAAACGCTGCTCATTTTTAACGCGGGTATTCCCCTGCTGCCTGATCGAGGGCATGGGCTTATCCCTAAAAGACCCCCCTTTTAGGGTCAACCGTTACAGGTTGGCGACAGTGCGATCGCAGTCGAAAGGCTTGCAACCGTTACAGACTTTCACTCAATTAGCTCGTAACGTAGTATGACTCAATGCTTAAGCAATGGTAAAGTAGTAGCTGTTTTAAGCGTGATCCCCGCTAAAGTTTAAGCATCAGTTAACTGCTTTGAGCGCTCAGTTTTACGAATCATCGCAGGTATTTTGCTGTTTATCCTGCTAACCATTTTTTGAAGGAGAACGATGCCAAAAAAATGGGTGATTCAACAATCAGGAGTTCAGTCTAGGGTTCGGTTTTTTACAGTTGAACTGTTTGCCAAGATTATAGGTTGAGGTCTCGTGGTGCAGGGTTTTTATCGTTTCCCCTGCTTTGCAGCGTCCGAGGGAATGCGAAACCATTCAATAGAACAGCCTGAGGCACTGACAGTTAATGGCTATCAACTGAAAAATTGGCCGTTTTTGATCTGACTGAATGAGGGTCTTAGTGAGATAATCACTGAGGCCCTTCTGTGTCTAAATGGGGTTAAATGTCTTCTTTATTTGCCATTCCACCAGTTTTATATAATACGTTGCAGCCTTACGGTGAAGCTGACGAAATTTTCGCCGAAGCCTTGCCCGTTTTAGGTCAGTTGTTGCAGTGCGATCGCTGTTTTTTGTACCTGCGCCATCCTCAAAAGCGTCTGGCTAAGGTTGCTTACTGCTGGTGCCGCACGTCTGCTTTTCCTGACTTGGCTGAATCAAGCTGGCAGCCAGAAAATCCTGAGCAGTTAGAAGCGCAAGATCCTTTGTTTGCGGCGGCTTTGGCAGGTGGCTCAGACATTTTTATTGCCGATATTGAAACAGCTAGCTCCGATTTAATTAATTTGGCCTACGAGCATCAGTTTTTTCCAGGTCAGCGATCGCTAGCCCATATTCACCTGCATCGTCAGGGGCAGCTCTGGGGTATTTTAGAAGCGGCCATGTTTCATCATCAGCGCGGCTGGACGGAGTTTGATCGCTCTTTGCTGGGATTTAGCCGAGAGCAAATGATGCCGCTGGCGATCGCTTACGTGAAAAAACACTGTCTGGGCTGAACTCAGACTTGGAGCTAATAATCAAGTCTTTACGAAAATTTTGGGATTCCTATAATTTAGAGACTAGATGTTCTCAGGATCCAGCAAGCTTGCTAAGCTCAAAAGCAATGACTGAGCAATGAGGGTGGTTGAATGCAACTCAGGCAGCAGCGATCGCAGCAAAAGCAATTCAGGCTAACGCAAATCACGCTTCTAGTGGGTATTTTTTTTATCGTTGTTGCTCATATCTTTGAGTTAGATTATTTTGAATTCTTCTTTGAGTTTTTAGAACGATACGAAGCAATTGAACTTGACGAAATCATTTTGTTGTTGATGCTGTTAGCCCCTGCTTTGTTTGCTGATTACCTAATGCTGAGTCAGGTTAATCAAGTCAAAAAAAAGCAGCTTCAGGTCTTTCGAGCCACCATGATTAATGTCAACCATACAGTTAATAATTTGCTCAACCAGTTGCAGTATTTTCATGAGTTGGCGGCTGAACATAAACCGCTTTCTCCTGAAGATTTAGTGTTGTTTGAGCAGGCGATTAACGCTGCTACAGAAGACATTGAAGCCCTCAACCAAGTTGAGTCTATTCCCACCGATTTAACCGAAGGGATTAAAACTATTCGCTTTCGATAAAT
>NZ_JBQLZL010000005.1:0-4189 GCF_052168255.1 Almyronema sp.
TGGGGGGATGGGGGGATGGGGGGATGGGGGTTTAAGTCTTGATCCGCTGCCCACAACTCACCAGCCAATCTTGCTGGCAACTTCGCCCCCTCCTCCCTACCTTCCCCGCGTCCCCCCTCCCCCTCCCGCCTCTGCCAAAATCGCAAACTCCGCTCATACCGCTCTCTCGCCGTATCCATCTCTAGCTGAGCATGGGCTTCGCGACCGCGCACAAAGTCTAGACAGGCTTGCAATTCAGCATCAAGGGGGCGACCTGTGGTGGCGAGATCGCTAAGGGCAAATTCGAGTTCGCTGCTGAGCTGAGAGTCGCTTTGTAGGGCGATCGCGGGGTTGGGCAAGGTGCGATCGCTGTCGGTTTGCAGGGTTTGGGCAAACAGTTGGTCGGCGCTTTGGTGGAGGAGTGAAACCAGAGCATTGGCAGGGTAGGCAAAGCTGCCGGGGCGAGTGGCATAGGTGACGAAATCGGGGGCGTAGCGGCTAAACTGTTGCAGGCTATATTCGTTTAGCCAGAACACAACCGGAAACTGAAATTGCCGAAAGTTGTCGCGCACCAGATTGTCTTGTGCTAAGACCTGGGGTAGTTGCTGGACGTGATCTAAACCTTTGACCAGCAAAACCGGGGGTTGATCGGTCGGTGAGATGGGTTGGGCGATCGCCCGATAAAGAGAATCGGTTGTGGGTTGCAGGGTTAGCACCTGAGCGCCGTCAATTTTTTGCTGCAAATACTCAACCAGTAAGTTTTGCAAGCGCTGGTAGTTGCAGGGGGCAAACAGCAGCGAAAAGCTGTGACGTCCCAAAGCAATCGCCCGCTGAAGGTTGTCTAAACTTACTTGATTGTGGGCTAAGACAGCGGCTACATCATCCAGTTTTTCGGCAGGGAAGGTCATGGCAGCGGTCTACTCTTTAACGGCTTGACGCTGACGGGCTTTGAACTTTTCGGTTTCGGCCAGCAGGGGATTGGCGTTAAACCATTGGCCGATTTCGTCGCGATATTCGTAAACCAGCAAGTTTCGCAGGAGCGCATTGTAGTCTTCGTCTCCCTGCACGCTGAGCTGCTGCACCGCCCGCAATAGTAGCGCCCACTCCGGTTCTTCTACGATTCTAGCCAGGAAGTCGCGCTCATCTCGAATCACGGTTTCTAGCGTTTGCCGCGAGAGGGGTGGGTTTTGCCGCTGTAAGCAACCCACCAGCAGCCGCAGCAAGGTTCGCATGTGGCCGCCGCTAATGTCACACAGGCGATCGAGGGTAGCCGCTTGGTCAAACAGTTCAGAAATCCGCTCTAGCCGAGCCGACGCTTGCAAATCAGGAAACGCTCTGGCCAAAATTACCTGTCGCATTAGCGTCAATCCTGCTTCAAAGGGTTCTCCTTGACGGTTTCTCACAGGTACCATGGGCAGCACCTTCAGACCAATGCCAAAGCGGTTGAGTAAACGGGGTTGATCATTTGAAAAAACTAAAGCCAAGGGAATGGTATAGACCACATGGCAGGCTAAGCGCTTGAGCTGATCGCCGCGATCGACAAAAATATAGGCGGGCTGAGTGCGATCGCCCACTTTGCGGGTACTGTCAATGCGATCGAGGTTATCAACAATTACCACTAGGCCACTTTTGCCCTGTTGTTTAAGCCGTTCTGTACCGGGCACGATAATTTCTTGATTGATGGCATCGATAATGCTTTTGGTGCGTGGTTCTAAAAAGTTTTGCAGCTTACTGAGCAGTTCGTTGCTTTCTTTGGCTCTAGCGGTAATCGACGCGATCCCCATGGAAACGCTAATATCTGAAACTTCAATCGGCGTGTTGAGAATGCGAGAGATTTCCCGCAGCAGGTTTTGAAAATAAGAAGGCCGCAGTTGAATCTGCACCGCTTCTAAACTGGCGGCAATTCGTCGCGCCATCACCAGCATGATATTGGTGATGTCGATGTTGCCCATTTCTAAGTCTTGGTCAGACTCAAAATAAACCACATGGAACCCAGCAGCTTCTAAACCTGACTTGAGGCGAAACAGTTCTGTAGACTTACCAGAGCCAATGTGCCCGGTAAATAACTGGGTGGTAGGCTGGTCGGGTGAGAGCAGCACAATGGTGCGCTCTAACTCGCGAATAATGTCGCCGCCCCGGACGCTGGAGCAGTCAATGTAATATCGCTCGTCGGCGATCGGCTGGCTAGGGTTTGAAGCTCGATAAAAACGGCCTACGTCAATCGGCATGATCAATCATCGCGAATCAAGACGGTGCAGGTTAAGCAACCTATTGGCACTTGATGGGCTACAGGGCTTTGCCCATCCTACAATCTAGCGCGATCGCCATAGAGGTTAAGATCTAGACGAAAAGATCAGGTTGGGTAACCAAGTAGATCCATTTATTCCCCTAATCCTCTTGTGCCTCGGTAAATGCTATAGGGGATACCAAGTGTCACAGAAATTTGAGAACTTGCCCTTAATTGAAAGCCACATTTAGCGCAGCTTGTCCTTTTGGTGGATTCTTTCCCCAACGACTTATCCCAAACTAACGTTGTATCCTCGAACCCAAGCGCTGTTTGGGTTCAATTGATAATAGTGGCTCTGCTTTCAATCAGTTCGGATTTGGAGGGCGTTTGAAAAGTGATCTGCTGTAGCTTAAGACATTTGTTGATTCCCCCCTGCTGCCCTCATCGGTTCGGAAGTCTCCCTTTTTAAGGGGGATTTAGGGAGATTTCCACTCTTGCTACAAAAAATAGGACTTTTCAAACATCCGCTTAAGGGAGAGCAGCGCTTAAAAACCAGAATTAGGACGACCTAAACGCCTTCAATTTGGGAGTTGACTTTGTGAGCTGGTTACTACTAGCAGGCTGTACCGCTTTTTTTGAAGCCAGCAAAGACATTTTTAGCAAACGCAGTTTAAACCAGCTAGATGTGTATCTAGTGGCCTGGGCTTGGCCTGTTTTGACCACGGTTTGTCTCTTACCCGCGATCGCTTGGGAAGGTTTACCCCCGCTCCAGCCCAGCTTTTGGACAGCTCTGGTGATTGGCGGTTTGCTAAATACGCTGGCCTTTTTCCTTTATATCAAAGCCATTTCCACCTCTGATATTTCGCTAACGGTGCCCTATGTCAGCTTTACGCCGCTGTTTTTGGGGCTTACGTCGCCTTTTATTGTGCAAGAGTCGGCAGACTGGGGTGATGTGATGGGGGGGTTGCTGATTGTGTTGGGGGCTTATGTGCTGAACTGGCGATCGCAGTACCGCAGCCCCTTTGCCCCTTTTCAAGCCTTTTGGCAAGAGCCGGGGCCAAAGCTAATGCTGGGCGTAGCTTTTATTTGGAGTATTACCGCCAGTCTTGATAAGGTAGGCGTTGAAAGCTCATCGCCTTTATTTTGGCTGGTGGCATTGCACGCCTTTATTGGGGTGGGCATGTTACCGCTTGTGCTACGGCGGGTGAGCGCCCCGGTCGATCAGCTTCAGCGCAATTTGAAACTGCTGCTACCCATTGGTCTGGCTCAGATGATTGCTACCACCTGCCAGATGAACGCCTTGCAGCTCACTTTGGTTGCCCATGTGATTTCGGTTAAACGCACCAGTACGCTGATAGCCGCTTTAATGGGTCACTTGATTTTTCAAGAACCAGGGATTCGCAAACGGCTACTAGGGGCTGGCGTAATGCTCTCTGGCGTATTTTTGATACTAGGACGCTAACGATTGATGACCAAACAGCTAATTCTTTTCCGCCACGGCAAGTCTGATTGGGATGCAGACTTTGAAGGCGATCATCAGCGTCCGGTGGCGAAACGCGGCATCAAAGCGGCAAAAAAAATGGGCGAATTGATGGCGGCTACCGACCAAATTCCCGATCAGGTAATTACCTCTTCGGCGATGCGGGCTAAGACAACGGCTGAACTGGCGATCGCGGCGGGTAGCTGGCAGCGAGACTTACAAGTTACAGACGCCCTTTATGAAGCCGATCCCGATCAGGTGTTGCAGCTAATTCAGCAAGCTTCTGATACCGTGACGCGTCTGATGTTGGTGGGGCACGAGCCGACTTGGTCTACCTTAGCCAGTTTGCTTATTGGCGGCGGTCAGGTTTGTGTGCCAACGGCGGCAATGGTTCGAATTGACTTTGATGTGGATCTGTGGTCACAGAGCCTCTACGGTCAGGGGCAACTGGTTTGGCTGCTGCCTCCTAAGCTGTTTGTTGTCTGAGGGGGAGGTTTGAAAAG
>NZ_JBQLZL010000005.1:4289-7399 GCF_052168255.1 Almyronema sp.
AATTTGTCAGCCTTAGCCAAGAGCGCCTCCTTTTTACTCAAAAGCTTATCCCTCAAACGCCAAGCACCCTGCGAGGTTGAATAGGCCAGATATCGCAGAGATAGATTTGGGTAAAGTCGAGGTACCGGGAGGCAGGCGTGAATTCTCAACTGTTACTCAATGTCTTAGCGACTGCGCCATTAGCAGTCTTGATGGCGCTGATTCACCGGGCGATCGCGCCAACAGCGCCTTTTTCGAGCCAGCAGATTAAACCGCTGATTGATTTAGCTTGGGATCAATTTGACCAAAATCAGCTAGACGCAGCGCTAGAAACTTTTTATTGCTTGCTGGTGGTGGCTCAACAGCATAACCACACCAATGGCATTGAAGTAGCAATTAACGGACTACAGTTAACCGCTCAAGAAATTTCGCGGCGCAGGCAAGGCCATTCGTGGGTCTTTGTCGCTTAAGCTCTGCCAGAGCAGTCAGGAAGGATGTCATAGCGAAAAACTGAGGCACAGGCAGCAGCAGCGGGTTGCTGTAAAAGTCTTGCAGCCATTTACGTATTTTGCACCTTAGGCGCTACAGCGATAAGAAATGAGGCGGCGATCGCGATTAGTTAGCCAGATGTGATATCAAATCAATCAGATGCGCTACTGTGACAGTACATCTTACTGGGTAACGCTATCGTTGGGTGGCAGCCCGCACTGTGTCCGTCCGTCGAAGGTGAGCGCCGTTGGACAATACCTATTCTCCGCTGATTGATCAAATTGTAGAGCAAACCCTCAAAGGCAAAATTCGCTCTAAGGCTCAGGTCAAAACGTTGTTGTTGCGCGGCTTGCAGCCTGGAACCGGAGAGTTATTTGAGCGCTGTTTAAGTGAGCGGTTAGCGGCGGCGGCGGCGGATACCTCCCTCAAAGCATCTCGCATTGTTCGCGCTTTACAAACCATTCAGGGAGAGTGGGCACACCTACAGCAAGAACGGGCGTCTGCCGATGGGTTAACTCAGGCTATTGCGGCGCTGACGACAGCCGCTGCTGCCGACAAACCTCAGATCTTTTTGCAACTTGTTGATCCAAACCAGCCTAACCACCTCAGCCACGAAGCCCTGCGACAGCTAGCCAAGCAAATGAAAGCTGAGGAAAACGCTCAGGCGATCGCCCAGGGCATCGAAACGGGCTTAGATGACTTCGATAGCCTAGAGGCAGAGCTAGTTAGCTGGCTCTATCAGCCCATTCGAGGGGCATTAGGCTTTGGTGGCGAAAAGCAGGGGCCGTGGAGCTTGTGGGCCAAGCGGGTGATCAGTCCGCTGCCGCGACAGCTTTTTACGGTGCTGGCTGAAGCCGATTCGATCGCCGGGTTTACCCAAACGCTAGAGGCGCTAGAGCTAGCAGGCTGGATTGAGTTGGTGGTGCTGTTGCAGGCGTTGCAGCGCAGCCTGGTTGCCTGGTTTGACCAGCAGCCCTACGACTCTAAAGCCGGACGCAGATTGTCTTACAGCACTTTTTTGATTTTTGCCCATATTTGGTATCAGCTCTGGCAAGGGTGGCTCAATCGCCGCAGCGATTTGGCCAATGGCTCTTTTCAGATGATGTTGCAAATTCTGCGACGGTTTGCCCAGCGAGAAGACTTTCCGCTTTATGGCGGTGTTTTTGCTTCGTTTACGGGAGACTATCTCAAAGAAACGCTAACTTACTTTAGCGATCCGCTTCAGCAGGTCGAAGCTACTCGCGAAAAAGCCCGGTTGCTCACCCTGCTAGGGTATTCTCAACGTACCCTGGGGCGCTATCAGCAGGCGATCGCCTTTCATGAAGAAGCTCTGCAAATTGCGCGAGATGCTACAGATGCGGTTTGCGAAATTGCCAACCTCAACCACCTGGCACGGGTTTATGTTTTGCAAGCCAGCTATCAGCAAGCGATCGATTTGAGCCAGCGGGCTTTGATTTTGGCTCGACAACAAGGCGATCGCTTGGCAGAAGCTAATGCCCTAGTCAATCTAGGCTACAGCGAAGTGTTTGCCGCCCGCGATGCTGAGCGGATGGAACCAGAGGCGATTGAGCGAGCCATTCGTTATTTAGAACAAGGGCTTGCCTTAGCCGAACGCCAGGGCGATCGCCAAAGTCAGGCGCTAGCCTACAACAGTTTGGGGATTGCCTATACCATTTCAACTCAACCCGGAGCCGCCGTCACCGTCTTAGAAAAAGGTTTGCCGATCGCGCAAATTTCGGGCAACGCCTACTTACAAGGGCTAAACGCCACTTATTTAGCCGAAGCTTACTACGCCCTGCAAAATCCGATCAAAGCGATTCACTATAGCTGTTTGGGCATGTACTGGTTAGAGCAAATGGGGGCAGAAGCTTGGCGACAGGCGGCTGGATTGCTAACCATTTTGCAAGGGCAACTAGGCGAAGTTGGCTTTGAGCAGGCGATCGCCCAGCAGCGACCAGAGTTTGTGCGCTTGATTGGGGTTGAGGGATTTGAGCATTTGCCCCAGCTCTGGCAGCGCTATCGGGAATCTTCCTAGCCCTGATCAAGGCTGAGTTAGTCCTGGCGAGTTAATTGCCAGTAGGCTTGGGCAAATCGCTGACCAATCACTTCATAGCTTTCGGAAGTGAAATGGACATAATCTTGCAGCGCTAAATCATCTGTTTTGATCATCGCCACCGCAGGAATGTTGACAGTTACTTGCTGTGCTTTCACCTGCTCCCAATTGGGCAGGATATCTAAGCGCGTTGTCGTGGCAATTTGAGCAAATACCAGCGGCAGATCAGGCTGATCTAAATCTTGCCTTAGATCACGAACGTACTGTTCAAAAAGCGCCGCCCATTGCTGAGGATAAACGCTACGTCCCGGCAACCGTTCTGGCGCGATCGCATCGGCCTCACCCTGAAAAAACAAAACACCCTCAACCGTTCCCATCACTGACGCCGCCCGTACATGCTTCAGGCAAGCTCCATACAGCGTATCTTCAGCCAGATTTCTCTGCCACTCAGCAATGGTAGAACCTCCCTTAGCGCAAGGAATCAAGCCAATTGCCAGATCTGGGTCATAAACCAGCAGCTCTTTGGCAAATGCAATCCCTGGCCCTACCCCTGGCGGCTTCTCCTCTGCCGAAACCTGATCCACCTGAT
>NZ_JBQLZL010000006.1:0-7128 GCF_052168255.1 Almyronema sp.
GCAGAGCAAAGACTGTTCAATTCAAAATCGAAAATCTAAAATCGAGAATTGATATTAGCCACTGAAGGGGCTTAACCTTGGCGGCTATAGCAAGGCTGGGTTGCGGTTGAGCAGGGCTGATGAGCGCTTGAGCGGCAGAACTCAGACCAGGGCGGGTTCTTGCAAGGCTCCCTGCATACTGCTGAGCCATTCAATCAGATTTTCTAGCTGCTTTTCTGGCTTTAAAACGCCCATACCGCGAATAGTGACCTTTCCGGGGGTATAGACAAAGCGGCTTTGCAAGTGACTGGGCAGTTTGGCTTGCAAGAGCTTCCAAGCGGGTTCTTCCATCGGCGTTTCCATGACCACATGCTGTTTGCCGTCGGGTTTGATGCGCGAAAAGCCAAGCTGTTTGGCAATTTGCTTTAGCTCTAACATGCGAATCAACTGTTCGGTAGCGTGAGGAATGGGGCCATAGCGATCGCTCAAATCTGCTGCTAGCTGGGTTAGTTCGCGACGGCTGGCGGCGGCTGCCAACGTGCGATAGGTGCTCATCTTTTGATCAAGATCGGGCACATAGTTGACCGGAATAAAGGCGGTGACGTTGAGATCGACCTGTGTATCTTCCACCTGCGGAATTTCTTGGCCGCGAATTTCCGCGATCGCTTCTTCGAGCATATCCATATAAAGATCGAAGCCAATCGCATCCATCTGACCTGACTGTTCGGCACCTAGCAAATTCCCTACCCCGCGAATTTCCATATCGCGCATAGCAAGCTGATAGCCAGAACCCAGTTGGGCAAATTCTTGAATCGCCCGTAGCCGTTGGCGAGCTTTATCAGTGAGCTTGTTTTGCCGGGGGTAAAACAGCCATGCATGTGCCTGAATGCCCGATCGACCCACGCGACCCCGTAACTGGTAGAGCTGAGACAAGCCAAAGCGGTGAGCGTCTTCTATCAAAATGGTGTTGACGCGGGGAATGTCTAAACCCGACTCAATAATGGTGGTACAGAGCAAGATATCGGCTTCGCCATTGCTAAAGGTGAGCATGGTAGACTCTAGTTCGCCTTCAGGCATTTGACCGTGGGCGATCGCCAGTCGTACCCCTGGCAGCATCTCTCGCAGCCGGGTCGAAATTTCTTCAATGCCTTCTACACGCGGCACAACGTAGAAAACCTGACCGCCGCGATCGAGTTCTTGGCGAATAGCAGAGCGCACTGTTTCAGGATTGTAGGGAGCTAGGTGGGTTTTGATGGGGCGGCGCGAGGGCGGCGGCGTGGTAATCAGGCTCATTTCTCGTACGCCTGAGAGAGCCATATAGAGGGTGCGGGGAATGGGGGTGGCACTAAGGGTCAGCACATCAACCTGGGTTTTTAGCGCTTTGATTTTTTCTTTTTGGTTGACGCCAAAGCGCTGCTCTTCATCGACCACTAACAAGCCCAAGTCTTTGAACTTGACGCCTTTGCCCAAAAGCTGATGGGTGCCGACAACGACATCGAGTTCGCCTGTCGTGAGCCGTTGCTGAATATTTTTGCGTTCTTCAGCGCTGCGAAAACGGTTGAGTAACCCCACTTGAATTGGGTAGGGGGCGAAGCGTTCTTTAATGGTGTGGTAGTGCTGCTGGGTGAGGATAGTGGTGGGAGCCAGCATGGCCACTTGCTTTCCGGCTGTGACCGCCTTAAAGATGGCGCGAATAGCTACTTCGGTTTTGCCAAAGCCAACATCGCCACATACTAGCCGATCCATTGGCCGCAAACTTTCCATATCGCGCTTAACGTCTTGTGTGGCTTTAAGCTGATCAGGGGTGGGCTGATAGGGAAAAGAATCTTCCAGTTCTTGCTGCCAGGGCATATCTAGCGGGTAAGAAAACCCTTCTAGCTGCGATCGCTGGGCATAGAGCTTGAGCAAGTCTACCGCCACCTTTTTGATCGCCTTGTTGACCTTGCTCTTGGTTTTCTCCCAGGCTTTGCCCGTCATTTTGTTGAGTTCGGGCTTTTTGCCTGCCGCCACGCGATAGCGAGATAAAGTGCCGACTTGATCAGCCGCTACCCGTAGCAGACCGTCCGCATACTGAATCACTAAGTATTCGCGGGTTTCTTGATTAACAGAGAGGCTTTCTAACTTTAAGAATCGACCAATGCCGTGACTGCGATGCACCACATAGTCCCCTGGCTGCATCTTGTTGGGGTCTACCTGTTTAGAGGTGGCTCGCCGCCGTTTGCGCACATAGCCAGCCGTTGCCAACGTATGCTGACCAAAAAATTCGCGATCGGTGACAATGGCAATGCGAAACGTGGGTAGAACAAAGCCTTCTAGCTCGGCTAAGCCCGAATATTTCACCGCTACAGGGGTTTTTTGCAGTTGCAGTTTGTCAATGGCGGGATAGTCTTTGGGATTGGGGACAAACTGGGCAGGGCAGTCGTGCTCTTGCAGCAGCGACACCGAACGCGAGGGCTGAGCCGACACCAGCCAGATAGCAAAGCCGCGATCGCGCTCTTGCCGAATGGTTTCGGCTAGTTTGCCAAACTGATGTGGAATCGCCGGAATCGGACGGCTAGACAAATTCAAACCTTGGCCTTCTTCGGCAATTTCAGATAGGTAAAGCCGTTGGAAACAGGCCACCTCCTCTAATGCCTGTGCAAAAGAGCGATGAATGCAGAGGGCGTCACGGTGCTTGAGCAGGGGCTGCGGGGTGGGGGCTGCGGGGTGGGTTTCGTTGAAGGCTGGCGGCAAATCAGCGGTGTGATCGGCCGCGTCTGCCTCATCTTCTGCGCCTTCTCTATCTTCTGCCTCGTCCCCATATTCCGGTGTTTCCGCCTCTCCCCCGCCAGCTACAAACTCGCTAAATTGTTCTTCTACATGCTCAAACCAGCGATCGCTATGGGCTTGGCTTTGATCTAGTTCATCGAGGGCAATGAGGGTGTTGTGGGGTAGGTAATCGAGCAGCGAAGCGGGTTGCTCAAAGGCTAGACCCAAAAACCGACGCATTCCCTCAACGCTTTGCCCATTGTCTAAGGCTTCTAGTGACTCTGGTGACAGTAGCGATTCCAGCCGTTCTTGTTGCCGCAAGGCGTCTACAATCATTGGCGTGAAGTGGGTAGCCGTGAGGACGAGTTGCTCGATTTTGTCGAGCGATCGCTGGGTTGAAGGATCAAATTCGCGCAGCCGCTCTAGTTCATCACCAAAAAGCTCTACCCGCACGGGCAATTCGGCAGCCACCGGAAAAATGTCAATAATGTCGCCGCGCTGGCTCCACTGCCCTTCCATTTCCACAATCGAGACTTTTTCGTAGCCTAAGCGGGCGAGTTGAGCGGCCAGCTGCTTGAGGTTAATTTCCATGCCCAATTGCAGCGTGGTGCAGTAGTGCTTAAACGTCTCAACTGGCGGCAAACAAGGCTGTAGCGCCCGTTCAGTGGTGACAATGGCTGTCGCACTCAGCCCCGCTTGAGATCGATCATCGCCGCCGACGAGGTCGGCGAGTACCTGCATTTGCCCCCAGGTCATTTCAGACTCTTGATCAAACGGTTCGTAGGGCGAAGACTCAGAAGTCGGATAAAAGTGCAGCGTAGACCATCCCATCGCCTCTAGCTGGGTGGCCCAGCGTCCAGCTTCCTCTAGCGTGGCGGTAACAACCAGCAGCGGTGACTGTTGGGTTTGAGCAAGGGCAGAGGTGACCAGTCCTTTAGGCAAACGAGCAATGCCGTTGAGGGCGAGGAATTGCTGTTGGCCGAGCTTAGTGAGCAGTTCAGTAGCCAGTTTAGAGCGACCCAGCGCCCGCGTAACGGAAGAAAAAGCCATGACAAATCAGACGGTCTTCAGTGAAGAGGGGCAAAATTTTAACATTTTCCCATTGTAGAAGGGCGATTCAGAGTCGGGGCTAAGCTGCTCAAACTACTCATGTAGCTAAAGGTAGAAGGCTGAGGGCAAAAGACAAAATGAAAGCTTTTCTATCAGCGGCTTCAGCGATTGAAGTGTCTCAACCTTAGCGGTGATAGCTAAGCTAACCCTGACTGTATGGGTGAGTAGTCACTAAGACAGGGGAACTAACCCTTAGCATAATCATGCTTTACTCTAAGTCGCCCCGGTAGCCCCCAGTAGCCCAAGGATCACGAGAATGGTACCGACGACTTAGTAGAACAACTGAACGCGATCGCCCCATAAGCCTGAGATTGGGCATCTAAAAGCTGGTAGACAACGAGATTCGTTGCAACGTAGCACTTACTTAAAAGAAACAAGCCGAGAGCGCCATTAAAATGCCCCAACGAATTTTCATCTCCATTTCCTGACTTATTTTCAGAAGAAAGTTTCTGCCTAATGACCAAGTTGAGCAGCGATTAGATAAAACTGAAACGAAGCTAGAAAGCTCAATTCGCCGCTCCAATGACTTTTCATCTTGGGATTGCGGTCGCTTGTTATGCAGCAAATCCCAGAGCTTTTAGAATCAGTGGCAACAGTTTGCTACATGCATCCACAATCTTGGCGGTATCAGGCAAACTTTTTAATGTTGCATCAAATATCTTCATTGCTTTTCGGGCAATGCTTTCGCGTTTTGCAGGTTCCTCCATCTGCTTTGCCTCAGCGAAGGATTGTACTTGCTCTAGCAAGTCTGCTTTGTCTGGATCAGGTAAATCACTATCGGTTTCAATTACCTGTTGCAGTTGAGCCAAGAGTGTTTTGAGGTTTGCTTGAGCAGGTTCAGGTGAATCGGGTAGCTGATTAATGGCATTCGTGACATTGCCGCTAATGGTGCCAAGGTTGACGATTCCATCTCCACTGCTCAATCCACTGATACTGGCATTATCACCTGTATTGATATTGATTCCTCTGTTTTCTGTCACGGCGAATTCTCCTTGAATCACCTGAATGGTTTCTGCCTGAATTGTAGATTGGTGGGTTCCAGTCTGGATAAACTTGTTGATGACCCCTTCCATACGGTTAATCTCGGCGTCTTGTGCAGCTAACCTGAGCTGAATTGAGCCTAGTAGCTCTTTCCTGATTCGAGCGTAGTTTGTGAAATACTCATGATTCAGTTCAGATTTGTCTACATCTGACGCGGTGGTATAGCGAATATTTAAACCACTGCCTCGCCATTCAAGCGCCACAAACTGTAGATCTGCGTCTGGATGGTTTTCAGCTAAATTTTTGAGGGCGATTGAAATGCTTCGAGGATCAACATCTTGCCGATGATATAGGTCTAAAGTATCGAAGTAAGGCTTGATGAAATCAGCAAATTCACCCTCGCTAAAGTTTTTTCGCTCATCATCCGGTTTTCGCAAAGGGTTACGCTTTTCTAGTGTTGGCAACCGCATATAAACATAATCACACTGCACGTTTTCTAGCTTGGTCGTGCTGGTCATTCCCCAGTCTTCGATGCACGCTCCTGTCAAAATCGCGCCTGTCAGATCAGCCTCATCTAGCTGAACTTGTTTCAGAATTGCCCTCGACAAATCAGCGTCTCGTAAGTTGGATTGGTTCAGGTTTGCGCCAATAAAGCTAGCATCTTGCAAATTAGCTCCTTGCAGATTGACTCCAGTTAAATCTAACCCATCAAAGTTTTGCCCTTGCCCATTACAAGTCACAACCAATTGCCGAATTTTAGGATTTGCCAAATAGGTATCTCCGGATCGGGCAAGATGGAGTTGCTTGGCATCTTTCCAGTAGGTGTGGGTAATAGTTGTCTTCCGGAAGTTTGCGCTTTTGAGTCTTGCTTGGGTGAAGTTAGTTCCGGTTAAGTCCGCATTCCAGTAACAAGTGCCACCTATTGTATTAAAAGCTACGCTAAGCTTCCAGATCAAGAGATACTTTCTGTCACTCTGGAGCACACCCGAAGCCATATAGTTTCCTAGAAGAAGGATAGCAGTGGCAAAAAATATGGCAAGAGAAGCAGCTATAGGGATGAGATTTACAAACATCTGCTTAGCAACAAGAGTCAAGGCAGTAGATAAAGAGAAGAGATTCGCAGTAGAAAAGAAGATCTTGTTAAAGTTGCTACTAGAAAATACAGATACAAAAGCGTTAGTAACAATGCCAAAAATTGCGCTAATGGTAACTAGAGCAAAAGCTCCAGCAGCAATACCATTGAAGGTAAAAGCAAGAGAAAAAACAAAAATAAAAGCAACAGAGATAACAATGACAAGAGTTCCAAAGGTTTCAACTACGAAGCCATGACGAATGACAATAACGAACAGAACCAACAGAAATAATAGAGTAGGAATACCCAGTATAATGGTGTACTTCGGATTGATTAGGAAGTACGCCGTAAAAACACCTGTATATCCCGATAGTACTCCTGACAGAGTTGACAGCATCGAGAGGATTGCTAGTTGACCTGCTGCCCAATGCCTTTGTAAACCTGCTTTTGCTCCTGCAAAGTTTACCTCCTTTAGAATGGCACTGGTGAAATTTGTTCCGCGAAGATCTGCTTCACTAAAATCTGCTCCAGAGAGAGTTTGGCTTTTAAACGATTGCCCTCGCAAGTCTGCTCGACAGAAATCGCGTTTTCCTGTTTTGTAGAGTCTGAGAACTTCGCTAGCCTTCATAAGGCAGATGCCTCTAGAGATAAAACTTGATACAGTTCCTCCGAAAAGTTTCGTGATGCTAATGAGAGCAACTGGTTAATCTTGCTTTGCTGATCAGGGCGCCTTGAGGCTATTTTCTCCTCAAAGGTCGGTCGTGCGATTTCGCTATTCATAATCCGAGAATGCAAAATTGTTTTCCATTCTTCGGCTCGTTTGATTAAATCAGGCAACACTTGAAAAAAGGCTTGTACCTGTTCCTGCACATCAAATAATTCGAGAAAATGCACCAGGCTAAACCCCACCTTTGATTACTCACAGGCATCATCTAGAATCCAGATGCAGGCTAGGCAGATCCGCAGGGTCAGGGTTTTGAGCCAGTTCCAGAGTTTGTTCAAAGCAGGCAACTTCATCGGCGATCGCAGCAATCGACATGCCTTGAGCACATCAACCAGTGGATTTTGACTCATACCGGATACTCCTGCTCAAAAACACCCGTCCAAGCCGATTAGTTTAATTAAATAATTGCTCGTACACCGCGCCCAATAACTTCTATGTAGACCGCTTCTCATTGATCAAGCGATCGCATCGACAAGCTAATTCGCTTCAGCGCTTCGTTCACTTCCAAAACGCG